>JASICF010000601.1 GCA_030044775.1 Candidatus Sulfotelmatobacter sp.
AGAACCCGCCAGGTGCCGTCCTTGTGCCGAATACGGTATTCGAGGCGCTCTCCACGGCCAGTCTTCTGCGCCTTTTCACCTGCCTGAATCACCCGCGCGCGGTCGTCCGGGTGAACCTGCTCAAGCGAAGACGTGGCTTTCAATTCGCTGGGCAGGTAGCCGAGGGTTTTCTGATAAGCAGGGCTGATATAGATGCGATGGCCATCCTTGTCGACCACCGCGATCATGTCAGCAGCGTTTTCGGTAATAAGCTGAAAAAGGCGATTTCGCGATAGTAACTCCCGGCGGATGTAAACCAGTTGAAGATGCTGATAGACGGTGTAGATATCGAAGAGGAGAACGAGCGCCGCCAGCCCGCGAACCCACTCGGTCATGTTCAGCGAATAGCTGTCGTTGATGTGAACCCAATGGGAATAGGTGAGAGCAAGAATGCCGAAGGTGAGAATCAGCGTGACCGCGACGGCAAATCCCCACAGCCACCACTCGCGACCCTCCACTTGGCGCATGCGGAGGGGCTCAGGGCGACTGGGAGCTTGCTGACTCTCCGCGTCCGGACCGGTCTTTGTCATGAACTGAAAAACTCTCTTGATTATTAACTTGCAACGGTACCGGTTTCCCGTCAGGACTCCGAATCCCCGCTAATTGCTGTTCGCGTTTTCCCACCAGTCAACGGCCGCATCGACATTCAGCAGCCCGTTGCCCATGCCACTCGAAATCCATTGAGCGTTAGCGATTGCCGCCGCTGCTGTCTGTTGATTGACGCTTGGCGAGACGTTAACCAGCAGCGCCGCGGTTCCAGAGACAAACGGCGCGCTAAACGAAGTTCCCCAACCCGCCGAATAGGTTCCCCACGGATAGGTCGAGATGATTCCTTCACCCGGCGCGGCAACCCAGACATCGGGTCCGTAATTCGAGAAGCTTGAGCGAGTATCGAAATCGGAAACCGATGCGACCCCCATTACGTGATTCAAGCCTGCCGGATAAACAGTGACGTCTTCGCCGTTGTTTCCGGCCGAGGCCACGCAGATGACGCCATTCTTGCTGGCGTAATTAATTGCTTTCGCCATCTCTTGCGAATACGAATTGAAACTGAAACTCATGCTGATGACCTTGCCACCATTCGCCACCGCATAGTATGTGGCACGAATAATGTTCGAAAGATAGCCGGTGCCATCTGCGGAGAAAGCCTTCAGCGGCATGATCATTGCTGTCGGCGCAACCAGGTGAACGACGCCGGCGGTCATCGTGCCGTGTCCAAACGCGCTATCCGGTCCGCCATCGAGCACTGCGGCTGTCGACTCATTGACGACCGCGATGGTGGATGAATTCACGACCGCCGGTGCGGGAGAACCGCCATCCAGTACAGCGGCTGTGGATTCGTTCACGTCGCCCATCTCGCTTCCGCTGGGCGTGTTATTGATGAAGTTGTAGCCCTGCACAAGAACGGGCACTAAGGCCGGGTGTTCCGTGTCGACACCCGTATCGATCATGGCGACCGTCCCCGCGCCGGTTACGCCAAATGCCGCCTGAGCCTGTTGCACCTCGACCATCGCCGCGGCCGGTTGGTTCGCGTATCCATCCCACACTGGAGCGCCATAATAGGGAACGGGAGTGTTATCGAGCAGCGACTCCGGAACCGGACCTACCGTGGCTTCCACCAGAAACAATTGCTGATTGACTTCCGCGTCGACGACGCCAACTTGATTCAGCAACAGGGTGAGAAACGATGTCAGATTCAACGGATTGTCAACGGTCACCAGGAAGAGCTGCCCCTCTGGATCGCCGAGATTGAGGGCTACCTGGCAATTCAACAGCTCACAACTCGCGTTAATGCCAGTCGCACCTAAGGCATCGCGAACAATGATTCCTTGCTGCGCATTTGCCTGCGGCAGTGCGGTTAAGATCAATAGGAGGGACATCCAGCCTAAGCGTTTCATAACATCTCCCGGAATTTCCTACCATTCCTGGGGCTGGCGATCGATCCGTTGCCAATTTCAACACCACAAAAGTGCTATCTCAAGATTACGAAATCCCAATCCGCCATATTACCGACGTTACGCCTCGACCATACCTCGAATACTTTCCCCATCAGGCACGGGTACCACTATGTTTCGTGTGTCCGCGACTCCGAATACTAGCTGCAAATGGTCAGCGGCAGTGACCCCGAAATCGAACTCCCCGACTTCATTTGTCCGGCTTTGAGACAAGGTATCTCCCTTGCACAGCAACCGCACGGGAATACCGCCAATCCCATGGTCGGGCTTGACCGAGTCCAGGACCTGGCCGATCAAAACCATTGATTCGGAGCCAGGCTTTGGCTGCATGCGCATATCGATGCACAGAGTTCCCGACCGGTAAAGCAATTGCCGCACTACTGAAGCCGTTCCACGCACCCCGACCGTTACCGGCTGAATGGCGCTATCGAAAAGCAGGCGTGCAATCTCGAACTTCTTGCCCTTGTTCTCTTTGGCGGCAAAGGTCTTCTGTAGAACAAAGCTGGTTTTCACCGCCTGCAAGGCATATGCCGGCGGTTCACAATTTTTTTGCTGGTTGGCGAAATCCACGATTTGTCTCCATGTCTCAAGAGTTTTGCTGCATCTGGCACATCCACGATCGAGATGCGTGCGCATCTCGATCGTCTTTTCTTTTTTGTCGATTCCGCGAGCGAAATCGATCCACTCATCAATTGAAAAATGTTCCATCATTCGCCTCACCACAAACTAGGGGAGTTTTTCATCTGGTAATAAGAGTCGTCTCCCGCTGAAAAAATATAGGTTGAAGCCAAAAAAGCACAGCTTGGTTACCCAGTGGTTACCTTGCCCACCAGAAAGAACGGCGCCCAGAAATAAGGATGGGGATGGGTTTGCCTTACTTCCAAAGCCGCTCTGCGAAGAGCGTCACTTTTATCGGAAACACGGCCAAGGTGGGCATAAAACGAGGTCATAAAGTCAGTGGTACTTTGATCCTGCACATCCCAAAGAGTCAGCAGGGCAGCTTGCGCACCGGCATAGATCAGACCGCGCAACAGGCCCAGTAATTCGTCCCCGTCGGCTACGACGTTCAAGCCCGTCGCACAGCCACTGAGCGTAACCAGTTCGGCGGGAAGTTTCATTTGATAAAGGTCATAGAGACTGAGGATTCCATTTCCCAGGCGAACTCCGGAGAACATCGGGTTATCCTGCCGGAAGTAGCCGTGCGTGGCGATGTGAATCAGACGGCTGTATAGGCCCTGGGTACGCAACACATCGTCTGTAGCCGATTCGCCGATGAACAGCTGGGAATGTGGAATCGTTGCAGCCAGCTTGTGCACCTCGTCGGCAACGGTTGGAGCGTTGCTGTCGGGAATTCCAAGAATCAGAGCGCCTCCGCTGTGATTGGCAGCCCGTGATTGGCAAAGCACGAAGATGCCTGCGCTGGGCGCGAAGGAAATTTTGAAAGCGTCGATCAAGTACCGTTCCCCATCGAACAAGGCTTGAAACGGAAGCGCATGAAGAATCCCGTGAGGAACGATGAGAAGATGATCTCCCCGAAGCAAATGGCGAACGGGGGCGATGAGTATGGCGTGCAGATTTTTCAGATGCTGCTGGGTTGACCGCATCAGAGATTCGCCAAATTCCTCCGCATATTGCGGCCCCATCTTGAACTTTGCCAACTGAAACTGCAGTCTGGTGATCAGATCTGCGACCGGCAAGACCGGAGCGATCGAAACGATCTCGACTGAATTACCGCGCAAAACGGCGGCCATGAGCCGATCTCGAATCTGGAAATATTCCACGAGCGTTGATCGGGGCGAAAGCGCTGCCCGAATCTCGGCGAGGGTCGCAGGCTTGGAAGATGCCAGGCCCGCAGATTCCGCGACGGGCAACGGAATCTCGCGGATCAGCCGGAGCAATTCCTGTTCACGCCGCCGGATCTCTGTCTGGATTCTTGCCAGATTCTCGGATAATCGACTGCCTTCTCCCAATTGTTCGGTTTCATATTGACGGGACAAGGAATGAATTTCCGCACGGAGAGCTTGCACCGTTTGGATCGAGTCTGCCCCGTTCTTACTCAAGAGCTGAAATTCAGATCTTGCGTTAAGCATCAAATCTTGCAAGGTTCTCGATTTCGCCTGCTCGATATATTGGAATGCATCTTCCAGCCGGGGGTGCGGCAGCGACGTCATGCACAGCTCAACCAATTCCTCGTAGATAGCGAACCGGTTTTTCATGAAAGACACGCGCAGCTCTTCGCGTCCGAGGTCGCCGCGCAGTTGCTCCACAATTCCGAGCGCCGTTTCGTAACTTTTGAAGGCGTCGGCCCGTTCGGCCTTTGCGATCCGGATTCGTCCCATCAAGTGATGGGCTTGGTAACTCAGGATCGGAAGGTTTAATCGTCGCAATTGCGTCAAAGCGGCCCTGCAATGGTGCAGCGCATCGTTCGCTCTCGCTTGCTGCATGAAAAGATAGGCAAGCAGAAGGTGGCATTGGATAAAGCTGTACGGAACCTTCGCCCTGTGAAAGGTCTTTAGCGCCGCGGCGCAAAGCCGGCGAGCTTCGCGGTAATGCCTTTCTTCGACCAGAATGACCGCCCGGTAGAAATCCGTCCGCGAAGACCAGACCTGATTACCTTCGCGCAAAAAAAGCTTCTTGGCTTCCGCAAACAGCTTTAATGCAGGATCGCCTTGGCCTTTCTTCCATGTGGCCAGAGCCAGGTTCGTCAAAGATTTGCCGGCTTCATAAGTCAAGTCGAGTTTTCGAAAATCTGCCGCCGCCTGGCTGGCCATTTCTTCGGCTTCGTTTCCCTGATTCAGCTCGAGATATATTTCCGACAAATCCAACTGGCAGAGGGCAACGTGGTAGCGGTCGTCGCTCTTGCGGTAGTTTTCCCTCGTGCGGCGAAGCATCTCGATTGCCCGGGAGTTTTCGCCGCGGAGGTGGTGAAGGGCCGCGACATTGTAATCGACCTGAACCGCCAGCGTGCTCATTGCGTGAGCTTCAGCGAAGGAGCGCGCCTCCTGAAACGCTA
>JASICF010000081.1 GCA_030044775.1 Candidatus Sulfotelmatobacter sp.
TGGAGCAACCACTCGAGGGCTCCAACCTCGCCCGTTTTGACAGCCGCCACCCACGGGGAAAGCTGCTCTAACCCATTTAGTTATATAGACTTGGGCTATTCCTGGCAAGAACGAAGAGCAAGCCTTTCAACCTCAGTGTCGATGCGCCGATTGGCGTTCGGTTTTTCGTTGTAGAATCTTCGACAAGCGGGCTCGTAGCTCAGCGGTTAGAGCAGCGGACTCATAATCCGTTGGTCCCAGGTTCAAATCCTGGAGGGCCCACCAAAGTTGTTAAAGAGAGGAAAAGTATTAAGGTCCTTCGCTTTGCTCAGGATTTCGCCTACAGGCTCACGCCTGCAAAGCGGCTCAAGTTCAAATCCTGGAGGGCCCACCAAGGTTGTTAAAGAGAGGAAAGTATTGAGGTCCTTCGCTTTGCTCAGGATTTCGCCTGCAGGCTCACGCCTGCAAAGCGGCTCAAGTTCAAATCCTGGAGGGCCCACCAGAATCTATCCAGCCCTTGGCCAGTGGCCTGGCGGGTTGAAAGTTTGGAGCATGTGCACGCGAGATCCCTCCGCCCGCGGCTTCGCCGCCCTCGGCTAAAGCCGAGGGTCTACCGAGTGCAAACGCGGGCGTTCGGGATGACGCCGCTACTTTGAGATCGACAAAGCAATTCCACCGTTTGAGTGCTAATTATTATTTATGCCTCTGTGCGTTGATTGACCATGCCTGATCCTATTACTCATCAGCCTGAAATTACTTCCGCCGCGACCGGCGCCGATGAATCGTTCGGCGAGATGCTATCGCAGTTTGAAAAAAGCCATTCTCGAAAGACGGAAAGCGGCGGATCACAGCGCGTCGGAACGGTGATCGCCGTGACGGCGGATTCGATTTTTCTCGATATTGGTTTCAAGAGCGAGGGCGTTCTTTTGTTGGCCGTTCTGCCGGCCGGACAGAACGTCAAGCCGGGCGATAAGTTGCCGGTTTCGATCAAGGGACGCGATCCGGAGGGCTACTACCAGCTCACGCTAGGGAAGGTAGAGCGGCCGGCGGATTGGGCTGCCTTGGAAAAGGCTTTTAACGAAAAATCAACGATCGTCGGAACGGTGACAGGAGTGATCAAGGGCGGGCTGACGGTGGATGTGGGCGTGCGCGCGTTCATGCCCGCTTCGCGCAGCGGAACGCGGGACGCGGCCGAACTCGAAAAGATGGTGGGGCAGGAAATCATGTGCCGCATCATCAAGCTCGATGTGGCGGATGAAGATGTGGTGGTGGACCGGCGGGCGGTGCTCGAAGAAGCAGAGAGATCGGCGATGGAGCGGCGTTCTTCGGAAATCAAAGAAGGCGCGACGCTGAGCGGTACGGTGCGGAGCCTCACGGATTATGGAGCATTTATCGATCTGGGCGGCGTGGATGCGTTGCTGCACGTGAGCGACATTGCCTGGAGCCGCGTGAATAAAGCGGCGGACGTGCTCGCCGTGGGACAGGCGGTTGAAGTCAAGGTGCTCAAGGTTTCGAGCGAAGGCGGCAAGCGGCGAATCTCAGTGGGCATGAAGCAACTGCAGCCGCATCCCTGGGACGCGGTGCCAGGAAAATACAGGCTGGGAGAGCGCGTTCGGGGAGCGATCACGCGAGTTGCGGATTTTGGAGCGTTCGTGGAGCTGGAACCGGGAGTGGAGGGACTGATCCACGTTTCGGAAATGTCGTGGGGCAAAAAGCTGCGCAAGGCCGACACGCTGGTGAAGGCTGGGGAAGTGGTAGAGGCGGTGATTCTGGGGATGAATGTGGAGGAGCGGCGGCTTTCGCTGGGATTGAAGCAGGCGCTCGGCGATCCGTGGGCCGAAGCTGGAAAGAAATTCGCCGCGGGAACGGTGGTCGAGGGACCGGTCGTCAGCCTGACAAAATTTGGCGCGTTCGTTCAACTGGCGGAAGGCGTGGAGGGGATGATTCACATCAGCGACCTGAGCGCGGAAAAGAGAATTAATCATCCGCAGGAGATGGTGAAAGTGGGGCAGGTGGTGAAGGCGCAGGTGCTCGCGATCGATACCGACAAACGGCGGGTGCGCTTGGGCATCAAGCAACTGGCGCCGAGCGGACTGGATGAATATCTTGCGGAGCACAAGGCGGGTGATGTGGTGAGCGGCAGGATTGTGGAGGTTTCAGACGGGCGCGCGCGGGTAGAGCTGGGCGAAGGCATTGAAGCGATGTGCCGGATCGCGGCGGATTTGGCGAGCGAGAAACGGGAATCGAACGCGCAGGCGCCGACGGCAAGAGTTGATTTATCTTCTCTGGGTTCGATGCTGCAGGCACGATGGAAAGGAAATGCTCCGGCAGCAGACGCGAAGGCGGAGCCGGTGCGGAGCGGGCAAATCCGCAAATTCCGAGTCACGAAAATCGATGCGGCGGCGAGGAAGATTGAGATCGAGATGGCTTGACGCGGATGGCCGTCTGTCATTCATGCCCAGCGCCTAAAGGCGAATTACTCTTGCGGCCTTCGTCGGCGCGCCCTTCGACTAAGCTCAGGGCAGGCTCTGAAGGCGTGCCCTGATACGAATCCCATTGCGACCGGGACGTCAGGCGCCGGTACCCTGACTTCTTCTTAGCCGTTTCTTCTTTTAATTTTTTGTCATCTCCCTCCCCCGTCACTCGTAGTCGGCGTTCTAGGATCTCCTGTTTCGCAATTGACACCCACCTGCCTGACGGTGTATTACGAAACCTTGCTTTTGCTTTCGTTTTGGGGGCCTGGCTTGGTTGTTGCGGGCAGGACTCGAAGCGAGAGAGCAATCCTGTGAACCGAGGATCGATCTGCCATGCGCATGCGCCCACGATTGTCGCCCGTTACCGCTCTTGTCACCGTTGTTCTCCTGGCAAGTCAAATCGCCCTGGCTGCGGCAAAAGAAGAACGGATTGAGAACTCGAAGCTGGTGATCGAGGCGAATCAGAAGACGGGTGAATATACGATTCGATTGAAGGCCTCGCCGCATGTGGCGATCACGGCCTCGTTTGCGGCGGAGATCAATCAACGATGGCTGCACGCGAGAGATTATTCAGTGCACGGGATCGAATCGGCTTCGTTGAACGACGAGTCAGGTTCGTCGGCGGCGCTCACGGTGACGTATGGAGGATTGGCGGGACAGCCGGAATTGGTGGGCCACATTCGCTTGCGGCCGGACGCGGAGTTTGCGGAGATTGAAGTTTCCGTGCGCAACAATACGCAGACGCCGGTGACGGTGCAGGGCATTCGCGTAGCGGAGGGTCAGAATGGATTTCTTTCGCTCGATGGGCCGGCGTCGGCTGACCGGGTGCTTTCCGACAGCTTCAGCGAAGACCGGCCGAACATGAAGCTGCACGATCTGGGCGACGCGACCGATGGCATGCATCGCGCGGTGGGCTGCCAGCTGATTTACAACCGGAAAAGCGGGCAGAGTTTTTTTATCGGAGCGCTCGCTTCGGAGAAATGGCTGACCGTGCTGCGACTGCGAGTGAACGGCAAATCGGATCTCACGGGCTACGAAGTGGACTCCACGGGAACGACGGAACTGGAAAAAGAAAATTCGCTGCAGCAATCGCCGGCGCAGGACCAAGTTGAGTTGAGCTTGCCGGTTGCGCCAGGCGAGAGCCTCGCGTCGGAGCGAGTAATGGCGAGCCTTTCGTCGGATTATCACTCGCAACTGGAAACCTACGGCGAGACGATTCGCCGGTTGCATGCGGCGAGAGTAACTGCGCCCACTCCGATCGGTTGGTGGAGCTGGACGGCGTATTATTTCGGTCTGACGGAAGGTCCGGCGCTGACGAATGCGGAATTCCTTGCGGACAATCTGCTGGATTTGGGATACAACTTTTTTCACATTGACGAAGGCTATCAATTCGCGCGCGGCGATTACACGTCGATTGTGGCGCACAAGTATCCGCACGGACTCAAACCGGTGGAAGACAGAGTTCGCGCGCTCGGGCTGACACCTGGGATTT
>JASICF010000602.1 GCA_030044775.1 Candidatus Sulfotelmatobacter sp.
CCGACGATCCGCTGGTTTTCAAGAAGCTGATTTACGAAATGCGCTTCGATCATGTCAGCGCGGTGTACGCGTTGTTCGGGCAGTTCTTTGTGGGAGTCCGAGTTCCCGCCGCGTCATTGGAGAAGTTGCTCAGCGGAGAGCTGCCAAAGTAGGAATTTTCGATTGCTGATTTGCGATTTTCAATTTCTTAACTCAACCGACAATTGGAAATCGGCCAATTGAACGTTTGCGGCGCCGTCATTTTCACACCTGATTCTTCTAAGAAGCGGAGCCTCATGTCTACTCTTGGACTTATCGAATACAAAGATGCCAGCCCGGAAGTGCGCGCGGTTTACGACGACATCATGGCCACGCGCAAGACGGACTGGATCAACAATTTCTGGAAGGCAATCGCACACGACCCCACAACGCTGAAGCGAACGTGGGAAGACATCAAGCAGATCATGGCGCCGGGAGCGCTCGACCCGCTGACGAAAGAAATGATTTATATCGCCGTCAGCGTGACCAACCAATGCAATTACTGCATCGCGTCGCACACAGCATCCGCGCAGAAAAAAGGCATGACGGACGCCATGTTCAAGGAGCTGATGGCCGTGGTTGGCATGGCGAACGAAACGAACAAGATGGTGACCGGATATCAGGTGGAGATCGACGAGCAGTTCAAGGCAAAGCGGTAGGGATGTGCTTATTTTTGCCCACGGGTGCTGCGTTTGCGCGCGAACTTGAACTCGTGGATTTTCATATCAACTTTCCGTCCGCGAAAGCGCACACCTTCCGATTCCAGCCGGAAGCGTTGCTCCATGGCTGAGTCTCCACGCAACTTGATTTCACCGCCTGCGCCCAGAACGCGCTGCCACGGCAGCCCGATTGCCCAATCATTCTTTAGCACCCGCGCCACAAGCCTTGCTCCTCGCGTAATTCCGGAGGCTCGCGCAACGGCCCCGTAGGTTGAAACTTTGCCGCGGGGAATCGCGCGGATCGCGGCCTCAATCTTCCTGCGCATTTTGAACGAGCGATCTTCCGCATTCCGACTTGATGCCCTTCGCTTCCTCACAGTGCGATCCATCCGATGCGAATCAGCCAAAGCGACGCCGATAGCACGATCAACCAAAGAATAATTCCCTGCAGCAGGGGACGATGGCCAACGCGCTTGATTGTCCCGATCGAAATACCGCTGCCGATCAAAAACAAAGTTGCGGTCAGGCCGATCTTGGCAGCGTTTACCGCCGCGGTGTAAGCGTTTCCTTCCGCCGGCAAATAAGTCTTGCAAACTGCAGCCAGGCAGAAAAAAACGATGAACCAGGGCCACTGAATTTTTGCCTTTGCTCCCCTCACCAACGCGGTTCCCATGGCGACCGGAACAATCCACAGTGCGCGCGCCAGCTTCACCGTGGTTGCAATTCCCAACGCTTCCGAGCCGTACTTCGCCGCTGCGCCGACCACCGAACTGGTGTCATGAATGGCCAATGCGGCCCATAAGCCGAATTGCGACTGCGTCATTTTCAAGGAAACGCCGATGGGCGGAAAAATCAGCAGCGCTATGGAGTTCAAAACGAAAACGGTTCCGAGGGCAATGGCCATTTCTTCGTCGCTGGCGTTGGTGATCGGCCCCATGGCGGCGATTGCGCTGCCGCCGCAGATCGCAGTTCCCGTTGAAATGAGAAAGGCCGGCACGCGCTGCACCCCGAACAACTTGCCCAATCCCATACCCATCAACAGCGCAAAGCTAATGCCCAGCGTTGTGTAGATGAATCCGCTTCGACCTGCTTGAATGACCTGGTGCAGATTCATTCCGAAGCCGAGGCCGATCACAGATAGTTGCAATAAGTATCTCGAAGCGATCTTCGACTGTTTGTCATATGCGTGAGGAAGGGTTAATCCATAGATTAATCCCATGAGCAGCGCGACTGGCGGAGACACAAATCCGCTGGCGCTGACTAATAAGAGCAGAATGAAAATGACGCGAGAGATCATTAAAGGAAAGCTGCGTGCTCAGGGCTCGAACTCAAGGCACGGGTGCGGCAAATTGCGAATAAATATTCTCTTGACCATTGACGCCCCCTAAGCGGCGTTGCGGAATGATTCGACCGCTTCCACTTCGGAATCATAGACGTCGAAAACGGTCAGCAGCTTGGTCACCTGCAACAAGTCGTCAACGCGCTTGGTCAGGTTTGCCAGCTTAATCGTTCCACCCGCATTTATAGCGGTGGCGCGCAGCGCGACGAGCGTTCCCAAGCCGCCGGAATCGATATAGCTGATGTCTGCGAGATTCAGCACGATCCGGTTGTTTTCGATCACCGCCTTCTTGATTTTTTCGCGCAGCAGCGACGACTCGTCCCCGAAGACGATCCTTCCGCTGCAATCGACCACCAGAATTCCATCTTTTGTCTTTGTGGCCAGCTTCAGTTGCATGAATGCACTCCTTCGTTGCTTCGTTCGAGCTTCAGGGATTTGCGATTCCTTCAATAAAGATGACCCATCAGCGTATCGTTTGTGGAGATTATTGGCAAACGGGAAGATTGGGCGGTCGTGTCTTAAGCCACTACCGGGTACCGGAGCCGACGGCACGAGTACCCACTACCGACGGGCGGGCCCACTCCCGCTTCGATCACGTATAATTTAACCTTCGGCTCATGAGCTACACCGTCCTGGCTCGCAAATACCGTCCCCAGAAATTTTCCGAGGTTATCGGGCAAGAGCACGTGACCCGCACCCTGCAGAACGCGCTCGAACAGGGCCGTACGGCTCACGGCTACATTTTCAGCGGACATCGGGGGATTGGCAAGACCACCGTGGCGCGGATTCTGGCGGCAGCCTTGAACTGCCGGTCGTCCTTAAAAACAGGCGACAAGCCGGTGGCCGAGCCGTGCGGAATTTGCGAATCTTGCACGGAAATCCGGGCGGGGAACTCCGTCGATGTCATCGAAATCGACGCCGCAACCAACCGCGGAATCGACGAAATCCGTGAACTGCGAGAGGCTGCCCGTTATCGTCCGGCGCGCGACCGCTTCAAGATTTACATTCTCGATGAAGCGCATCAGATTACCGATGCGGCCTTTAACGCGTTGCTGAAAACGCTGGAAGAACCGCCCGATCATATCGTCTTCATGCTGGCGACGACGCAACCGGAGGATATCCCGCAAACCATCCGCTCGCGCTGCCAGCATTTCAGTTTTCGCGCGGTAAAGTTCGATGACATCGTCGAACAGTTGCGCGAGCTTGTGAAGCGTGAAGGAATCCGAGCGGATGACGATGCGCTCGCGCTGCTCGCCGAAGCCGGCGATGGCTCGATGCGTGATGCGCTTTCGATCCTCGATCAGGCGATCGCGTGCAGCGGTGGAACTGTGACTGCGGATTCCGTGCGCAACCTCGTGGGCGCAGCTCCGGCACGTATTCTTGAAGAGGTGATGCAGGCGGTAGCGCAAGGCAAGAGCGAAGAAATTCTCAAACAGGTCGACCACCTCATCAGCGAGGGCCACAGCCCAACTCACTTCGCGCGGCAGTTGGTGCGCTTCCTCCGCAATGCGACTGTGGCTCAAATTGCCGGGAAAGACTCTTCCCTGCTCCAGATTTCAAGTGAAGAGCGCGAACGGGTGGCCCGAGTTGCGGAGCTGTTCAGCGAGGAAGATCTGACTCGCCATTTGCAGATCATGCTGCGGACTCACGGTGAATTGGGATACAAGCAGGAACAGCGCTTTCATCTCGAACTGGGCCTGCTGAAGATGGCGCACGCGCAGCGCTTGCTTCCCATCGAGCAATTACTCAGCGAGGCAGCGGCTACATCGAATCCAGCGGGTGGACCTTCCGGCCTGGGGCGAACCGGGCGGCCTGCGATTGTGGGACCGGAAGCGAGCAGCGCCGAACCACGAAGAAGCGATCCCGCCGCACGGCCATTTGTTTCCCCGTTCGCTGCCGACTCGGCCCGCAAAGCCGGGCCCCGGCAGGATTCATCCGGCGATGGATTGGCCGGCGCTTCGCGTGTGGCGGCCGGTGGAAGTGGGTCAGCCAAGGTGGTGATGGGCGCCAACGCACTCGCCGACCCGGAAGAGATTCCTTCGGATTCGTCGAGTCCTCGGGCGATGCGGCAGATTGACGCGGTGAACTTGCCCTCGCCTGTCAGTGTCAGCGGCCTAGAAGAGAGTCAGGATCCGGCTAATGCCGTCGAAAAGGCCCGGCAGGCAGTTGTCCGGGCGCTGGCGGAAGGCAACCAGAGAATCCTGCTCTCGATGCTCGAGGCGGGCGAGTGGTCGGTAAACGGAAACGAATTGGTGATCAAGGTAGCGGAGTCGCAAACCGTGGTCGATATGTCGCTGGGCGCGGACGGACGGCGGCTGGCCATCGCTTCGGCTAGCGGAGCGCTTGGGGAAGCAGTCAAGTTGAAGATTCTCGCCGGCGCAAATGTCGCGCCTGCCGAAAATCGGAATGGCGGGGACAACAGAACGAGCGCCGCGAGCGGCCGCAGCCGCGCTGAAAGCGACGCGGTGGTCCGGCGGCTGCAGGAAAAATTCGGGGCGCAGATTCGCACCGTAATCGATTACAAGGAGAAGCGGTAAGATGGGCGGTTTCAACCTCCAGGAATTGATGTCGAAGGCAAAGGCGCAGTACGAGGCGCTGCAGAAACAAATGCAGGAGGCGGTGGTCGAAGCGTCGTCAGGGGGCGGCACGGTCGCGGTAAGAATGGACGGCCGGAAACAGCTGCTCAGCCTCCGCATCGACCCGGAGGCAGTAAAGGCGGGAGATGTAGAAATGCTGCAGGATCTCGTGCTCGCGGCGGTGAACGAGGCCGCGCGAAAAATCGACGCGCAATTGCAATCCACCGTCGGGGGAATGTTAGGAGGGATGGGAATCCCGGGCTTATAAGCGGAATTGTGGAATTCGCAGCGATCTGAACAATCTTTCTGACTATCCTGAGCACGAAGCAATTCAATAAATCAAATGTCGAAATTCGCCGAACCCATGTCGCGCCTGATCGATGAACTGAAGAAGCTCCCGGGCGTTGGCTCGAAAAGCGCGCAGCGCCTGGCCTTCCACATTCTTCGTTCGAGCGACGGTGATGCCGAGGCGCTCGCGGCCGCCGTTCGCGACGTCAAAGCCAGCTTGCGCCTGTGCTCGGTTTGCAACAACATCACCGATGTTGACCCTTGCGTGTACTGCACCAGCGCAACGCGCAATCAGCGACTGGTCTGCGTGGTTGAAGAGCCGACGAATATTGCGGCGATCGAAAAAACCAAGCACTTCAATGGCGTCTTTCATGTATTGCACGGCGCGATCTCGCCGCTGCATGGCATTGGCCCCGAGCAGTTACGCATCTCCAACCTCATTGCACGCGTAGATGCCGGGAATGTGGATGAGGTGATCATTGCGACCAATCCAACCGTGGAAGGCGAGGCGACGGCGACTTACCTTTCGCAGCAGCTCAAGCGTGCCGGCATAAAAGTTACCCGCATCGCCATGGGCATACCGGTGGGCAGCGACATCGAATATACCGACGAGATCACCATGCTGAAGGCGATGGAAGGCCGGCGGGAGTTGTAGCCGGGAACACGCCCTCTTGTACTGCGCTGACGAAACGCCTCAAGATTCATAAAGAAATTACAATTTCCTGACAACCGAAGAATCTGCCCTCCGTAATGTTGCACCTGCCGGACCGTTGAGAGTTCGCCCTATTTGCGGGTTTTTGAAACGCAATTCAGGCAGGAGAATTTATGAAGCTCATCCAGACAGCAGCTCTGCTTGGCGGATTCATCCTCGGTTCATTTTCAGTCATCGCATCGCAGGCTCAGGGCTCGATCTTTAAGGTGGTCCCTACGCCGAATGAGCACTTCGATAATGGGCTTCAAGCTGCGTCGGCGTCCTCGCCCAATGACATTTGGGCTGTGGGTCAGTCGACGATTCACTTCGATGGCACGAACTGGACGGCCTTCCCTGCTCCGAAGATCCGCGGCGACAACACGGGTTATCTTGCGGGCGTGGTTGACATTTCTCCGACCCTTGCGTGGGCCGCGGGAACGGTGAATGTTGGCGAATCCAATCCCGGGCAGGTCATTGAACAATGGAACGGAACTCAATGGAGTGAGTTTCCCGGCCCGAACTTCGGATCTGGAAACACGCCTGCCGTTTTCGCGATGACCTCCACTTCTGCAAACGATATCTGGGCAATCGGAGACCTGTTGGTGGAAGGGCAAGAGCTGTTCTTTTTGTTCGAACACTGGAATGGCACAGCGTGGACGTTTACGACTGTGGAATCGGGAGATGCTTTTTTGGAGGGGGCTTCGGCCGATGCCACAAATGACGCCTGGGCTGTCGGTTTCAACGGACCAGAGAATGACGACAGCGGGACGCTGGCGATGCACTACAACGGCTCAAGCTGGCAGCAAGTGGCTACCCCAGATGTAGGCGCCGGCGCAAACCAACTCAATGGCGTGCTGGCTCTCGGGCCCAACGACGTGTGGGCGGTGGGATTTTCCACGCCCGAGCCACCCCCGCAGGAAGCCGCGACTTTGACGCTGATCGAACACTACGACGGGACCAGTTGGAGGGTAGTTCCCAGCCCCAACATCGGCCCGAACAGCATCTATCAATCGAATCGATTGTTCGGATTAACAGCAAACTCTCCTAGCGATATTTGGGCTTTCGGCTCGTGTTTCGCAGCAGACGGTTCGGGACACCAGGCAACTTTGCTTTTGCACTATGATGGGACGGCGTGGACGATAGCGCCCAGCCCGGACCCGAGCGAAGGCGGGTTTCTATCGGATCTTCTGTTTGCGGGAGTGAGGCCATCGCCAGGAAACATCTGGATCTTCGGAACCGAAGACGAAGCGCCGCACTCGGGAACGCTGGCGATCCATACTGCGGCGGGCGATGAGTAAGACGCGCTGATCTCTTGCAACGACGGAGCCATATCTCAGCGCCCAATCATTGCTCAGTTGTAATCCCGCGCTCGTGACGAGCCTTCGAATAACCG
>JASICF010000603.1 GCA_030044775.1 Candidatus Sulfotelmatobacter sp.
GAGCCTGGCGAGGGACCTCACTGTGAAAGTCTTGATCTCCGCCGGCGAAGCTTCCGGCGAAATGTACGGCGCACAGCTGATGGAAGCTTTGCGGCGCGTCGATCGGTCGCTGGAGTTCTTCGGCGTTGGCGGCGAGCAAATGCGTGCCGCCGGATGCGACACCGTCGTCGACGCGAAAGATCTTGCCGTCGTCGGCATCACCGAAATTCTCAGCCATCTGCCGAAAATCTACGGTCTTTTTCACAAATTGATTGCCGAAGCTGATAAGCGCAAGCCTGATCTGGCAATCGTGATCGATTCCCCTGCATTTAACTGGCGAGTAGCTCGCCAGATGAAGAAACGCGGCATTCCGGTCGTCTATTATGTGGCGCCTCAGTTCTGGGCATGGCGACAGGGACGCGTCCGTCTTCTGCGCAAGTATGTCAACAAGGCCTTGGTCATCTTTCCCTTTGAAGAAAAGTTCTATCGGGACCGTGGAGTGGACGCGACCTTCGTGGGTCATCCTCTCGCTGGTTTGCAGCGGCCAAACGTCGGCCGCAGCGATTACGCTCAGCAGTTCCACCTCGACGCCTCAAAACCCTGGATTACCTTGATGCCCGGCAGCCGCCTAAAAGAAATGCGGATGAACCTTCCGACCGTGCTGGAGTCGGCTCGAGAACTAGGCAGCGAGTACGAATTCCTGTTGCCGGTTGCGCCCACACTGGACCGTGAAAGCATACGCAGGTTAGTTGAACCGGGTGTTGCCGGCGGCCCGGCGATCACGCTGGTCCCGGAATCTTTGCCTGCGCTCTCGCACTCGCGTGCCGGCATTATCGCCAGCGGCACGGCTACGGTCGAAGCCGCGATGATGGGAACGCCATTTGTGATGGTCTACCGGGTTTCGTCGCTCACTTATTTTCTTGGCAAGCCCCGGGTCAAGGTGCCGCATTTTGCTATGGTCAATCTGATTGCCGGAGAGCAGGTCGTGCCCGAACTTGTGCAGCATGACTTTACAGGTGCTAACGTCGTTGCCCAGTTGCGGCAGATTTTGCCTGATGGTCCTGCCCGCAGCCACATGCTGGAGGGTCTGAAATCTGTGAGACATAAGCTCAACGCTTCGGCTGGCAGTGGTCCTGAGGATGCGCCGCGCGCGGCCGATCGCGCCGCGCAGATTATCCTTTCCATTTTGCGCAGCAGGAAGAGCTGAAAAGCCTCTGGATTGAGCCGCCTATGCTTGTGCTCGCACATCTTTTAGGGGAGAATCTTCATCATAGCTAGCAGTCAGGCTGTTTGCTGGAGACTCTCCTTAATGCAGATCGACCCTCGGCGCCTTCCCAGCGTTCTTGCAATCTCATGTGTCTGCTTGATGGTGGGGGCATTTTCGATCCCCTCGTGGGCCGCCGAGAAGGCCCACTTGCGGGTTGACGACTATCAGATCGAAGCGGAACTGACGCCGCATCTTCACCAGATTTCCGCGAAGGCTAAAGTCAAATTCACCGCCCTTCAGGATCTGAACGTCGCCATCTTTGAGCTACACAACGATCTGCGCGTGACTCGCGTGCTCGACGACAATGGCCAGCCGCTATCCGCCGAGCGCGTAACCCAGGATTCTACGGTGCGCGTCGCATTGCCGAACGGGCTTGCCAAAGATGCTTCCACCTCGCTCACCTTCGAGTACGAAGGCACGCTGGAAACCGCCGACGATAGCCCGGTTCCCGGCCTTAAGCTCGCTTACATCGGTGACGACACTACGTATCTGCTCTACGCCGGGCGATGGTTCCCCGTGAGCGGTTACGGGCTTAACCGGTTCACGGCAAACATCAGCGTGACGGTGCCGGCACACATGGTAGTGATCGGAAGCGGCAAGTCGACGGTAACGGAGAATCCGCCTTCGAATAAGCCCAATACGAACGGGCTGCCGACAAAAACGTTCACATTCGACTATTCGAAATCGAGCTTTCCTGGAACCATCGTTGCTGGAGTTTTTCAGGAATATAAGAGCGACGAAGCAGGCATGGATTTGCACGTTTTCTTCAAGCCTACGCACCAGGCGCTGGCTCCCGAATACACGAATACGGCGGTTCAGGAATTCACTTACTTCATCACGGCTTATGGCGCTCCCCTCTCACAAAAACTGAGTGTAGTGGAATTACCCGGCGACACCGTGCCTTATGCGTGGGCTCCAGAAATTGCCGCCCTCGCCGGGCCCTCGATCACACAGAAGGTAAACTACCGCCTGCTTGCCAATGCGATTGCGCATCAATGGTGGGGCACTTCGGTGAGTCCGACGTCAAAGGATGACTGGTGGCTGGTGGATGGCTTTTCGCGTTATTCCGAGGCCATGTACGTGGAGAATGCCGCCGGCCCGGCCGGTCTGGAGGAAGTCGTAAAAGATATGTCGGTCGGCGCGCTGGCGTATGACACCGTTCCGCTCTCAAGCGCCAATAAACTCGATCCCTTTTCGACCGAGTTTCAGTCGCTGGTGACCGACAAAGGCGGAATGATTCTCCACATGCTGCGCTGGGTAATGGGAGAAGACAAATTTCTCAAAACCATGCGCGAATTCGCCGATACGTATCAGGGTAAGTCGGCCAGCATGGACGATTTCCGCACCATCGCCGAGAAATATTACGGGGATCAACTTACCTGGTTCTTCTCCCAGTGGCTGGATTCCACCGGCGCCCCTGAGTTCAAGCTTAAATACACCGTTTACCGCCTCGGCAACGTGCCCAAGGAGACCAGCACCGGGGCCAAACCTCCCGGCTTCCGCGTGACCGGCGAGATCGCGCAGGATCTCGACCTGTTCCGCATGCCAGTGGATTTACGCATAGAAACCGACGGAAAAACTGAAGACAAAAAAATCGAAGTGGTGGGAACCAACTCGGCTTTCAGCGTGGAAACTTTCGGACGTCCGCGCAAGATCGAACTGGATCCCGAACACCACGTGCTCACGAACTCTTCCGATATTCGGCTGCGCTCTTCCATCCTTCGTGGCCAGGCTTTGCAGCAGCAGGGAGATCTTTCCGGCGCGCTTGAGCAGTTCAACAAAGCTCTCGATCTCAACAAAAATAGCTCGCTGGCACACTATCGCGTCGCGGAGATTTTTTTCCTGCAGCGAAACTATCAAGCCTCGGCCAACTCTTACCGCTCATCCATCAATGGGGATGGAGATCCACGCTGGACTGAGGTTTGGAGCCACATCCAACTGGGTAAGATTTTCGATATTACCGGGCAGCGCGAACGCGCCATCAACGAATACCGGCAAGCCATCCAGACGAATGACGACACTTTTGGAGCTCTCGAAGAAGCCCGCAAATATTTGCAGAAGCCATTCGAGCGCCCGAAGAACCAGGATCAGTAGGGCGTGTATCCCTTCGGATTTGCGTCTACCTTTTTTCGCTCGCCTCGGGCGCCTTCGGTTTGCGGATAGAATGTGAAATCGGGGCAAGTGTCCCTCTGAATGGCAGAACTTCTCCCATCAAAAGTTGTCGCGGCGGATTGCCTGCCGGTGACGGCTGCGGCGGTGGTGTCGTTTCCAACTTCCGCACACCATTCGGCAGTAGGGGCACTCGGGTGCTCCGGCCCTGCAATTCCTGCCTAGCCTCAAACTGCACCTGTTGCAGGGCGTCTTTCGAGGATGAAGCCTGCACGAACGAAGGCATCTGCACCGATTGCCATACAGCTTTGTCGTAGGTCCGGCGAAGCGGCAGATCCTGTTCGCTCTGCAGGCTTCTGATGCGTAAGACGGCCTTTTCCACGATGCGGGCAAATTCGGCGGCGGCGCCGTAACGCCTGTCTTTTCGCAACCGTCGGGTGGCTTCCTGAGCGGAAAACCAAGTACGGTTACGACCCGGTTCCTTGGGTTTTGAGAGGCGCAGGACCTCGCACAAGTGAGCGCTGACCACGGATTCGTTTGGCGAAAACTTGCGCTTCGATTTCCCGCTCTTTCGAACTACATAGCCGGCAAACGAAGTTTGTTCGATTCTTCCGTGCACTCCAGCTTCTTCAAAAGCCTCGAGCGCTGCCGCCTGCGCCGAGGTTAAGCCTGTTTCGGCGCTGCCTTTCGGAAAAGTCCAGCGCCGGCTACCGCGGGTCTGTACCAGTAGAAACTCGACCTCTCCGCTTCGAACTCGATAGCACACGGCCGCCACCTTCTGGCAGTCCGAGAGCCTTCGGAGACTCGCAAGGCGGACGAATTCGGATGCAGTTTGAGTTTCTCCAGGGTGCAGGTGAACCGCGTTTGAGGCGAGTCGGCGGCTTTTGCTGTCTCCGCGCATTTCAGTAGCGTGCACGAATCCCTCCTCTGCTGCCTATAGCACAGTTTGGTTCGCAACGAACGAGAGTGATTTTTTCTCAAATCGCGCCGGAATCCTCTTACATACTTGCGCACTGCGACTCCGCGACGACAGTATTCATGTTTGATCTCTGCAGCTTCGCGCGGGAGACATACTTGGAAACCATACACTGCCTTCGCTGCGGTCGGGTGATCGAGTCCGGACAGAAATCCGTTGCGCTTTATATGTTTGCCCAAACCGTGGGAGTCAAACCACGACAGAAGTCGACTGCCCACCGCATTTCGTTTTGCCCGCAATGCTCGGTCTCGCTGGCAATGGGTCCGGCGCCGGAGGGCGCTCTTAACGTGGCCGCGTGGGACATGATCCGCGATCTGGTTGCAAGTGATCCCGCCCTGAATCGCGCCGCCTGGGAGAGTCTCAACGGTGTATTTGGGCTTCTACCCGCCACCGGCACAGACGGCCGCGCCTGCCGGGCCGCGCAGGCTGAGGGCCACTTCGAATTCTGATCCGAAAAACTTTCGGACCGCCAGGCTAAATCCCAATCCATCGGCGCGCATCTTCAAATGACCAGAAGATCGAAAAATTCCTCTGAGTGCGGAGAATCTTGTGGATGCGCGCCGCGTGATGCTGAGTTTCGTCATGAACCACAAACGCCCGCTTCGCTCGCAGCGAAAAAGCATCAACCTTATCTGCAAGGCGGATGAATTCCTCTGCCTTCAGATCCAGTTCTTCGACTTCGCGCATATCTACTATCTCAGAGAAATCGGGGTCGAACGACGGGTTAGCGCGCAGCGATGCCGCATATCTTTCGATGTCGCTTGCCGAAAGTTTCTTGTGAAATCGAACCGAAACGAATTTTCTCCTGGCATCGAGCACATAATCACCGGCTCCGGCGACCTGATTCGGAACAGTCAGGCTCACCGAATCCAGATTTCCCTTTTGAAGCATGTGCACCTCGTTTTTGCCTAGCCGAACAACGACTCCGTTCCCTCGGACCTATCGGCAATTGGCAGGTTCAACTGCAGTTACGCCCGTCACCAGGGCTTGCCGGCTGTCAAAGCCGAGGTTATTGGAATCGATTTACCAACCGGGACCTGGATGGCAGGAGATTGAAAGTCAGATAACCATTTCGGCTGCCAAACGGTCTAAATAAGCAACGCCGGGCGGGAACTTCGCATCGACTGCCTGCGTACCAAACAAACAGATGTATTGCAATAGCGATCAGGCGGGCTTGAGACCCCTCGCCTGATTGCTGCCCGGGCCTCCACTCCGAAATTGCGGAGTGCACTTATGCGAATGTTCGTCGACATCATTCGGCAGTCGCTCGCCACTCTCTGGGCGCATAAGCTGCGCTCTTTCCTGACGATGTTTGGCATTGCGTGGGGCGTCGGCTCTCTGTTGCTTCTCGTGGGCCTCGGCGAAGGCTTTCGCAGCGGACAGGACAAGAATCTCGCCCAACTTGGCCAGGACATCATGTTTGTATTCCCTGGCCGCATTCCTGCCGTGGCCGGAAGCTACCAGTCCGGCCAGCCGTACTACATCACCTACGGAGATTATTTCGCGATTCGTGATCAGGCCAAATTCCTGCGTGCGGTTTCCCCCGTGCTTGAGCGCGACGACATTCGCGCAGTCAGCGACTATGGTTCCACGAGCGGGCAGGTGTTTGGCGTTGCCCCGGAATACAACCAGATTCGCAACACCCCGATTTCCCCGGGACGCTGGTTTAACGACGAAGACAATCTGCAACGCCGCCGGGTTGCTGTTGTCGGATGGGAATTGCTGAAGAATATGTTTCCCGGAGAAGCCGCGGTTGGCAGCACCATCCTGCTCAACGACATGGACTTTCGTGTAATCGGCGTCATTCCCAAGATCGGCAAAGACGGTGAGAACGGCACTAACCACCGAATCTTCATACCGTTCGATACGATGCGCGATCTTTTTCCGCTAATCGCGCAAAATTCGGAGAATGCCATTTCGTTTCTCAATTACCGCCCAATCAAGAAAGAGATGCACGTGGAAGCCATGAACGAGGTCCACGCGATCATTGCCCGTCGCCACGGGTTCGACCCCCATCTCGAAGACGCCTTTAACGACTGGGATACGATCGATAGCTCCATACGCGTGGCCAAAATCTTTGACGCGATGGATTGGTTTCTGGGCGTGGTGGGAGTCGTGACGCTCGCGCTTGGGGCCATCGGAGTAATCAACATCATGCTGGTATCGGTCACGGAGCGAACCAGGGAAATCGGTCTGCGAAAGGCATTAGGCGCTACTCACCGCAACATCATGACCCAGTTTTTCATCGAGGGCGCTTTCCTAACGGCATTCAGCGGTGGCATTGGGCTTGCGATTTGCACCGCGTTTGTAACGCTGTTGGCCCAGTTGCCGGCGCCGGAAGGATTTGACACGCCGCGGATCGTTCCAGCATCGGCCGTGGCGGCCATCCTTTCGTTATCCGTTGCAGGTATTGTCGCGGGATTGTACCCGGCACGCAAAGCTGCGCTGCTTCCCCCAGTGGAAGCGTTGCGGCAGGAGTAATCACGTTTGGAGTAATTATGTTTGGCGACCTCGGAAAACAAGCCTTTGGAGCTTTGAAACACAACCGCCGCAGATCCATCCTTACGATGCTCGGGATGGCGTGGGGCATTGCGACCGTAGTTTTGCTTTTGGCGTATGGAACCGGTTTTCAGGACGCGCTCATGATTGCTTTCCGCACGTTCGGGGGAAATCTGGTTGGCATTTTTCCGGGACACACTTCTCTTCAGGCAGGCGGCACGAAAGCGGGCACGCAGATCCGATTGACTCGCGACGACCTCGACTACCTGCGCGCCGAAGTTCCCATGATCACCCGTATTTCCCCTGAGGTTGATAAACAAAGCCTGGTTTCTTTCGGCACCCGGAGCGGCAGCTACAACGTGCACGGCATTTATTCCGGCTACGAAAAGATTCGCGCGCTCGATGTCGGAGAGGGAGCATTTTTTGGCGAGCAGGATGACTACACTCATTCGCGCGTGGCGGTTATCGGATCGACCGTGAAGAAGAAGCTTTTCTCCGGGCAGAATGCGATTGGCGAGAGCATTCGCATCGATGGCATTTCGTACAAAGTAATCGCCATTCTCCGGCACACCATTTCCAATGGCGATGAGGATATGAACTCGCTCGTCTATGTGCCCTACAGCGCCATGAGCGACCTGAAGAATTCTTATTATCTTGACGGAATATTCATGGATTACGAAGGCGACCACGCCAAGTGTGTTGCGGCGGTGCGCGATTCCATGGCCTTTCACCATGGGTTTGATCCCAAAGACGACCGGGCAATTTTTGTTTTCGACGCCGTTAAGGATCTCGCGGATCTTACGGTAATCACGGTCGGCATAAAAATTCTGCTTGGATTCATCGGATTGCTTACGCTTGGTATCGGGGGCGTTGGACTTATGAACATCATGCTGGTTTCCGTCACGCAACGCACCCGTGAAATTGGCATCGAGAAGGCGCTCGGCGCTCACCGCTGGCACATCCTGTTGCAGTTTCTAGCGGAGGCTCTGGCGATCACGGCGTTGGGAGGACTGCTGGGAGTGGCACTGGCCTATATTGTCTCGTGGTCGGTGGGGTCGCTCACTCTATGGAGCGCATTTATCGAAGACGCCAGCGAAGGCGACATTCACCTGTATATCAACTCTGCGACTTTGATGTGGTCGACGGCGATTCTCAGCTTCGTGGGGATCGTCAGCGGCATGTTACCGGCAATCAAAGCGGCAAGGCTGGATCCGATCGAAGCTCTGCGGTATGAGTAAGCGACTGGTAGCCGGCCGAGATTCCGCTCTGTGCGCCGTTCGTGCTGATTCGTTCCGCCCCCTTCATCCTGATTCGTTCTGTCCTGTTTTACAATTCCTCTGTGCCGGAAACCGCAACGACTCGATTAGACCGAGTGCTCGCCCAGTTAAAGCTGTATGAGCATCCACTTCTGGACTTCTCCGCGCGAGCAAAAGGAGATGGCGTAGAAGTTATCATCCAGTTCAAGGACAAATCGATTCCGGTTCACACCTATTATTTCGACTTGCACCCCCGAGATCTCGATCATCCACAGTTCGAGTGGAGCTTCCAGCGCCAGCTTTATGACGCTCTGCACGATTATTTCGTCGAAATGTTCATCCGCACGCCGCAGGACCGCACGCTTCGAAACCAAGAAGAGCGTCGACTCAAAGAACAGTGAAGCCGGCTCCCAAAAGACCGCTGTTGGAAAGGATGGCACAGGAAATCCGCGAGCACGGCCCGATTCCGTTTTCGCGCTACATGGAACTCTGTCTGTATGATCCCGATTTCGGTTATTACTACTGCAACGCTGAACAATTTGGCAAGGCTGGGGATTTCTATACTTCGAGCGACGTACATGCTGTCTTTGGACGGTTATTGGCACGGCAATTCGAAGAAATGTGGCGGGGGTTGGGTTCGCCTGCCAGAATAAATCTGGTCGAACTCGGGCCTGGGCGTGGGCTTTTGGCGCAGGATGTTCTGGATTGGTCAGCAAAGAAGTTTCCGGATTTTTTCCGCGCGCTGCGTTACTTGCTCGTTGAACGCTCGCCTGCGCTGCGTCAGCGGATCCAGAGCACACTGAGCCGCCACATCCAATCTGCCCGCGCTCGCGTAGCAGAAATTTATCCCGATGAACCTCTCTCCAATGTAATTGTTTTCGCCAACGAATTCTTCGATGCCTTGCCGGTGGAAGTTCTCAGCACGCAAGGATCGCTGCGCATCGATTTAAGAAACGGTCGCTTCGTTGAAACGTGGGCAAGACCATCGCCCGGGGAATTGAAATTTCTCGACTGTTGCTCAGTCCATCCAGAAGATGGCGAGCGGCTGGAAGTGTGTCTCGCTGCGCAAGAAATCATGGATCGCATCGCCGCCAGTATTGATCGCGGCTTTTTCATCGCCATCGATTACGGCTACACGCGCGAAGAACAACTTGCCGGCCGCCATCGCGGCACGCTCAAGGCGATCCGCCGGCATTCGATCAGCGCCAATCCTTATGAAGCACCGGGTGAGCAGGACATTACGGCCGATGTGAACTTTACCGCTCTCGCCGCCACTTGCGAAAAACACGGGCTGCGCACTCGCAAGCTGATCACGCAATCGCAATTCTTAATAGGAATCGGCGAACCCAATCAGTTCGCCGACGCATTTGAAGAATGCCGCTTGCCGCAGGAACAA
>JASICF010000082.1 GCA_030044775.1 Candidatus Sulfotelmatobacter sp.
ATTCGATAGTGCCCGATAAGCGGACCAGGCATATAGCACCGAGTTCGCTGGCATCTTAGGGGTCCTATCTGCGCCAGTCAATGACCTATTACGGCCAGTTTCCCGGCACTTATGGGGCGGCGCAAGCCGCGTGTTATACTTCGCTGTACGCCTGCACTTTTCGAGGGAGCCTGTGATCCGTCTACGGGCGAATCCCGTGTAAAAGCGAAACTTACTGATCGAGGTCTATCCATGTCCGGCCATTCAAAATGGGCCACAATTAAACACAAAAAGGGAGCGCTCGATGCCAAGCGCGGCAAGATTTTCACTCGTCTGATCAAGGAAATCAGCATAGCCGCCAAGAATGGCGGCGGCGACCCGGATTCCAATCCCCGCTTGCGCGGTGCAATCGTGGCCGCCAAGGCAGAAAACATGCCTGCGGACAACATCAAGCGTGCGATTCAACGCGGAACCGGCGAGCTGCCCGGTGCTACTTACGAAGAATTCTCCCTGGAAGGTTACGGTCCCGGCGGCGTGGCGATTCTGCTCGATATCAATACCGACAATCGCAACCGCACGGTCAGCGAGATACGCCACGTCTTCGGCAAGAACGGCGGCAACATGGCCGAAGCCGGCGCCGTTTCCTGGATGTTCCACAAAAAAGGCGACATCATCATTTCGAAGAGTGCCGCAAAAGAAGACGACTTGATGAATATCGTTCTCGAAGCTGGGGGCGAAGATTTGAACGATGACGGCGAGAACTGGGAGATCCTTACCGAACCTTCTGCTTATGAAGTTGTGCTCGAAGCGGTAAAGAAAGCGGGGATCGAACCCGCATCCGCCAGCGTGGCCATGATTCCGCAAACCTACATCAAGCTCGAAGGCCAGGCGGCAAATACCATGATTCGCCTCATGGAAGCGCTCGAAGAACATGATGACGTACAAAACGTGCACTCGAATTTCGATATCGATCAGAAATTGCTGGAAGAAGTGGCTGGATAATTGCCACGCCGCGGATTTTGGAAGCCGCCGATTACGGCGGCTTTTTTATTGAAGAGCACAGCATGAAGTTTTCAACACAACCGTGGATAATTCTGTGGAAAAGGGCGGAAGTATTGTTGTAAGTGACTCAGCGAGACATAGTTCAGCATTTTGCACCGGAGCGGGTGCTGGCACTTTGGTGGTGTCTCGGCAGACAATCCTTTCGGGCGAGTGCGGAGCAAACCTTGAAACCTCGGCTCGACAAACTTCTGGTTGATCGTGGATTGGCCGCATCGCGGCAGCGCGCCCAGGCGCTGATTCTCGCCGGAAGAGTGCTCGTGAACGAGCAAAAGTTCGAGAAACCTGGCGCTCAGGTGGCGCCCGATGCGGTCGTGCGCTTGCTCGGCAGCGATTTAAAGTACGTGAGCCGCGGCGGATTGAAGCTGGAGCGCGCTCTCGCATACTGGCAGATCAGCGCACACGAAAAAATTTGTCTGGATGTGGGCGCTTCAACCGGAGGATTCACGGATTGCCTGCTCCAGCAGGGGGCCCGTCGGGTGATCGCGATTGATACCGGCTACGGTCAAATGGATTTCAGGCTCCGGCAAGACTCACGCGTGCGGCTTCTCGAAAAAACCAATGCACGATATCTCACGCCCGAAGTTGTCGGGGAGCCGGTAGATCTCGTCACGATCGACGTATCTTTTATTTCTGCGACTGTGATTCTCCCTCCCGTTGTCAATTCGGCTTTTCCTCTTTCGGCCGATGAGCGGCGCGGCCGGCAGTTGATTGTGCTGGTTAAGCCGCAATTTGAAGCGGGAAGGGAATTTGTCGGCAAGGGCGGCATTGTGCGTGACCCGACCGTCCAGCTTGCCGCAGTCGAAAGAGTGAAAGCCGGTCTTGTCGAGCTTGGAGCAACCCGTTTAGACGTGATCGAATCGCCCATCCTGGGAGCGGAAGGGAACCGCGAATTCCTGCTCAGCGCTGTTTTTTAGCCTCGCTTTTCACGGATTCAGCTTTCGTCTCGAAATTCTGTACAATCTCTCTACTTTCGAATGATGGCGACTGCGCCCACATCTCTTCAGCAAAAAGTTGCCGCCATCATCTCACGTCATGACCGGCCCGAGGTTGCGCGCATTCTTCCCGAGCTCCTGGTTTGGCTTGAGGCCCACAATTACCGCATTGTCTGTGATCCCGAAACGTCGAAGTATTGCGACGGGCCCGAGGAGGTATTGCGCTCTGAGTTGTCATCGCGCTCGATTGATCTGGTGATCGTATTGGGCGGAGACGGAACCCTGCTTTCTGCAGTGCGGGATACGGCGGCGACGGAAGCTCCGTTGCTGGGAGTGAATCTGGGTTCACTCGGGTTCCTCACGGACGTTCCCATCGCTTCTCTATTTTCGATGCTCGATGAGATTGCCCAAGGCCGGGCTTTCATTGAGCGTCGCTCGCTGATGCATTGTGAATTGCTGCGAGACGCAAAGATTCTTGGCAACTATACGGCCTTCAACGACGTTGTCGTAAACAAGACGACGCGTGCTCGCCTGAATAATTATGAACTATTTGTCGACAATTCATTCGTGTCGAGCTATCGCGCCGATGGAATGATTGTGGCGACCCCTACTGGTTCGACGGCCTACTCGCTCTCCGCCGGCGGACCCGTGATGATGCCGGCGGTGAACGCATTCGTGGTGACTCCGGTCTCTCCGCATTCGCTAACGCATCGTCCCCTCGTCGTCCCGGATTCAGCCGTGGTCGAAATTCTGCTGCGCAGCGAAGAAGAAGTTGCCTATCTCAGCCTGGATGGACAGCCCGGAGTCGACCTGAAGGATGGAGACAGGGTGCGCTGTCGACGCTCTCGACACAAAGTCAATCTATACCGCACCAGCTCTGACTTCTTCCATATGCTGCGCACAAAGCTGAAATGGGGAGAGAGATAGGCGCGGCAGGGGTTACAATTCAGCCGACAGCAGATCGCTTATTCGCTCTCGTCTTCGGATGAGTTTCGCGGATTTTCCGCTCACGAGAACCTCAGCCGGCCTCGGGCGAGTGTTGTAGTTTGAGGCGAGCGCCATTCCATATGCGCCCGCGTCCAGAACGGCCAGTAAATCGCCTTCTTCCACTGCGGGCAAATTTCGGTCGCGGCCCAGGAAGTCGCCGGATTCGCAGACCGGGCCTACAACATCTACAACCTCCTCCGGTTGCTGGTTTTCCGGTTTCCTCCCCACCGGAACAATCTCGTGATATGCACCGTAAAGAGCGGGTCGCATCAGATCGTTCATTGCCGCATCCACAACTAGAAACTGTTTTCCATCATTTCGCTTCCGATACAGAACCGAAGTGAGTAAAACTCCGGCGGGACCCACAATCGTCCGCCCTGGCTCCAGAAGCAGGTGTACCTTGAACTCGCGCAACGGTTCGGTTACAGCCCTGGCATACCGCGCAAAGTGGTCGGAAAAGTCTGTCTCGCGTTGCTCGTACGCAATGCCAACCCCGCCCCCAACGTCAACCAGGCTGATCGCATGTCCATCCGCCCGCAAATCCTCGATAAGATCGGCGACCCGAGCCACTGCTTCTGCAAACGGGTCAATGTCTGTGATTTGCGACCCGATGTGCACGCTCACTCCCGCTACTTTCAGGTGCTTTGTGCGCGCAGCTTGGGCATAGAGTTGGCGAGCGTTCGCGATCGGGATGCCAAACTTGTGCTTGTGCAGGCCTGTAGAAATGTAGGGATGGGTCTTGGCATCGACATCCGGATTTACGCGCAAAGCCACGCGCGCCTCTTTTTGCAATTTCGCGGCGCACTTGGCTAGAGCCGACAATTCCGATTCGCTTTCCACATTGAACAACAGAATTCCGGCCTTCAAAGCAGCGAGCATTTCGGCAGGTGACTTACCCACGCCGGAAAAGACAATTTTCTTCGCCGAGCGGCCATCTGCTCGCAGAACTCGCTCGAGTTCTCCCACCGAAACCACATCAAAACCACAGCCCTCGCGCGCCAACAAGCGCAAGATTCTGAGATTGGAATTTGCCTTGACCGAGTAGCAGATTGTGTGTGGAAAATTGCCAAAAGCTTTGTCGAATGCGCTCAACCGCGCTTTGATTGTGGCTGTCGAATAAACGTAGAGGGGCGTTCCAAAGCGCTTCGCCAGATGATTCAGCGAAATATTCTCGCAATACAGCACGCTTTCGCGATGGCGCGAGTCCTTCGGCTGGCGGTAATAGAATCCCGGGAAACGATCGAGTGTTTCAGAGACTTTCGTGGCTGCGTCGCGCGGGCTCATTTTGTTTTTGGAGAGCCGCCAGTTGTCTCGTCTCTCACCTTGATTGCAAGCACAGTTTGATCGTCGAATGTCTCTACCCCAGCCGAGTGCTCGCTCACCGCCTTAAACAGAGAGTCAACTACGCACTGCGCCGATTGGCCGGCGCACTCCGCAATAATCTTTTCTACGCGCGTACGGCCGAAGAGTTCGCCCTTGCGGTTGCGCGCGTCCAGAATGCCATCGCTGAAGAAAACGAAAATATCGCTAGGATGCATATCGAACCGGAATTCGTCGTAACTCACATCGTCAAACAAGCCCAGCGGCAAGCCAGTAGCTTCGATTGGCGAAGTTTTGCCATTGCGCACCAGGACCGGGCGCGGCAAGCCGGAGTTTGCCACAAGCAGCGTGCGCTGTTCATCGTCCCAGACCGCGTAAATGAGCGATACGAACTGCGCTTCAATACGGCGCTCCGCCAACGACAGATTCACCGCCGAAAGCATTTCGGCAGGGCCGGGTTCGATCGGCGCGTGCGAGCGAAGAATCCCGCTGACCAGTGCGGCGTAAATCGCAGCGGGCGCTCCCTTGCCGCTCACGTCTCCCACCACCATTGCCAGACGCGAAAGCGAATAAGGAAGAAAGTCGTAGAGATCTCCACCAATAGCTCGCGCCGGACTGAATTTCGCAGCCAGATCGAGATGTTTCACCTTCGGCAGAGCCTGAGGTAGGAGCCTCATCTGCAGTTCGCGCGCCAACGCCAGATCGCGCTCCAGTCGCCGCTCTTGCCTGGCAATTTCCTCATAAA
>JASICF010000604.1 GCA_030044775.1 Candidatus Sulfotelmatobacter sp.
GATGCGCACAACACGCGCATGTTCATGACCGGCTCGGGCGGCGGCGCGATTGCTGAGCAGATTGGCGCAAAGTTCGTGCAGGAAGTAACGGCTGTATCCCTCGCGGTAGAGAAGTTGCATCCTGAAGTTTATTCCGTGATCGAACTCGGTGGGCAGGACGCGAAGATCATCGTCTTCAAAGATGATGACGAGACCGGGCGCAAGAAAAAAATCCCGTCGATGAACGACAAGTGCGCTGGCGGCACGGGCGCTGTCATCGACAAGATCAATGCCAAGCTCAAGATTCCCACCGAACTGCTCGCGCAGCAGCAATACAACGGCATCAAGCTGCACAAAGTCGCCGGCAAATGCGGAGTCTTCGCCGAAACCGACATCAACGGCCTGCAAAAAGTCGGCACGCCATCGGACGAGTTAATGGCGTCGTTGTTCGAAGCCATCGTTCTGCAAAACCTCAGCGTTCTTACGCGCGGCCATACCTTGCGGCCCCATGTGCTGCTTCTCGGCGGCCCAAACAGTTTTATTCGCGGCATGAAAGAAGCCTGGATCGCAAACATCCCGCGCATGTGGCAAGAACGCAAGGTTGCGGTTCCTGAAGGCTCGAAGCCGGAGGATTTAATTAAGGTTCCCGCGAATGCCCAGTATTTCGCGGCGCTCGGCTCGATTGAATTCGGCCGCAGCGAAGACGATTGCGTCGGCTGTTATCGCGGATACGAAAACCTGATTCACTACATCGATTTCGGCCGCCAGGAAGAAAAAGCCAAATCGGGCGGCAAGGGATTGGTTGAGAAGCCCGAAGACCTCGATGTTTTCAAAGAAGCCTATCGCCGCAAGAAATTCACGCCCGCCGCGTTCCAGAAAAACAGTACGGTTGCGGGATTCATCGGAATCGACGGCGGCTCGACTTCCACCAAAGCCGTTCTGCTCGATGAAAACGGCGACATCCTTTGCAAGTCGTATCAGCTCTCGAACGGCAATCCGATCCAGGATACGATCGAGATGTTCGAGAACCTGCGCAACCAGGTTGAAGCGCAGAACGCAAAGCTCGAAGTGCTCGGCGTTGCCACGACCGGCTACGCGAAAGACATTCTGAAAGATGTCTTGAAGGCCGATGTCGCGCTGGTCGAAACCGTCGCGCACACCGAGTCCGCGCTCAAGTTTTACGAAGATCCGCATGTCATTGTTGACGTCGGCGGGCAGGATATCAAGATCATCATCCTGCACAACGGCCGCGTAAAAGATTTCAAGCTCAACACACAGTGTTCAGCCGGCAACGGATATTTTCTGCAATCGACGGCCGAAGGTTTTGGCCTGAGCGTGAATCAATACGCCGATCTCGCATTCTCGGCGCAGGCTATGCCGGTGTTTGGATACGGCTGCGCCGTCTTCATGCAGTCGGATATCGTGAACTTCCAGCGCCAAGGCTGGCGCGCAGAAGAGATTTTGGCTGGATTGGCGGCCGTTCTGCCGAAGAACGTTTTCCTGTACGTCGCCAGCATTCCAAACCTTGCCGCGCTCGGCTCGCGCTTCGTTTTGCAGGGCGGAACGCAGAACAACCTAGCTGTGGTGAAGGCCGAGGTCGATTTCATTCGCAACAGCTTCCGCTCCACCGGCAAAACTCCAGAAATCATCGTTCACGAACACTGCGGAGAGTCCGGCGCGATCGGCGCGGCGCAGGAATCTTTGCGTTTGTGGCGTAACGGCCAGCAGACCACGTTTATCGGCCTCGACGCGGTCCGCAAGATCGAATACCGCACCACGCGCAACGAAGCGACCCGCTGCTATTTTTGCAAGAACAACTGCCTGCGCACCTTCATCGATATTCGCACCGAGCCGGTAAAGAATTTTGTCCCGATGGAGAAGGTCACGAAAGTTCCTCTGATGGTCGGCGAGCAGCGGCTGATCATCGCGACCTGCGAAAAGGGATTGGTCGAAGACGTCGACGACATGAAGGAAATCAAGGCCGGTCTCGACAAGCTTCGCGATCAGCATCCGAACTTTGTCGATATGGCTTCGAAAGAGGTCTTCCGTCCGACGAATGCGAAGAGTGTCGCCGATCCGCTGCCCATAAAAAGCTGGGCGGGATGGAAGAAGGGCGACAAAGAGCGCCGCGCGTTGATGGAAAAGCGCAAGAAGATTCGTGTGGGTATTCCACGCGTTTTGAACATCTACACATACGCGCCGCTGTTTAACGCCTATCTCGAGAGCCTCGGCGTCCAACCCGAAAACATCGTCTATTCTGATTACACAAGTTCCGATCTTTACCGTGCGGGCGCGAACCGTGGCGCTATCGATCCATGCTTCCCGGCGAAAATTGGCATTTCGCACGTCTACAACCTGATTCAGGAAAAGCACAAAAAGAAACCGCTCGACGTGATCTTCTTCCCGATGTATGACGTGCTGCATTCACCGCTCGTGAAGATTGTCGGCGCGAATGCCTGCCCAACGGTCACGGCAACACCCGAAACAGTGAAAGCCGCGTTTACCAAAGAGAACGATGTTTTTGCCGAGCACAATGTCAAATACATCGATCCGGTTCTTAATTTTTCCGACCGCAAGCTGTTCGCCTTCCAGATGCTGCAGGCGTTTCAGCCGGTGCTCGGCCTTTCCGATGAAGAAAACGAACGCGCTTGCGAATCGGGATTTGCCGCGCTGAACGATTACGAAGCCAGCATTCGCCGCCGCGCCCGCGAAGTCATGGATCAACTCGAGCGCGAAGATCGCATCGGCATCGTCATGCTCGGCCGTCCCTATCATCACGATCCCGGCCTCAATCACGAGATTCTCGAGGAATTCCAGAAGCTCGGCTATCCGATCTTCTCGCAAAATACGCTGCCTCTCGATGAAGACCTGCTGGAGCGTCTATTCGGGGACGAAGTGCGTTCCGGCGTGATCAGCCACGCTCTCGATATCGGCGATGCCTGGAAAAATTCTTACTCGTGCAGCACCAACCACAAAGTTTGGGCGGCGAAGTTCACCGCGCGCCATCCCAACCTTGTCGCGCTCGAAATTTCCAGCTTCAAGTGCGGGCACGACGCGCCGATCTACGGCGTGGTAGAGGGCATTATCGAGCAATCCGGCACGCCCTATTTCTGCTTCAAAGATCTCGACGAGAACAAGCCCACCGGCTCCATCAAGATTCGCGTCGAAACTATCGATTACTTCCTGCGCCGCTACCGCGAAGAAATCATCCGTAAGCGCAAAGCCGAGCAGGATATCGAAGCCCAACTTGCCGCCCTCGAAGCCCAGTTGCGTCAGGAGAAATTCGGGGAAGGGAAATACGAAGCGGAAGTGCCGCCAGCCATCGAAGAAAGTTGGGAAAGCGAAGAAGTGGCCGGAGATTAATCAGAGAGAATCCTCGACCAAAACTACGCGCAAGCTTTTATACGAATTCCAGCAGCACGATCTCCGGGTTTGATCCGAGCCGCAGCGGTGGTCCCCACGTTCCTGCGCCGCTCGAAGTGAACACCTGCATTTTACCGATCCGGCTCAGGCCGTAAACGAACTGACGGTAAATGCGCCGTGCCATCCAGCTCCAGGGAATGAATTGCCCAAGATGCGTATGCCCCGAGAGCTGCAGCGAAAATCCGGCGGCTTCGGCAATTGCTGGGTGGTCGGGCGCATGCGTCAATAAGATGCTGGCCCGGTTCCGGTCCAATCCCACCGCATGCAGGATTGCGGCAAAAGGCCCACCCCTCGCGGCATTCCGGTAGGGCACGCCCACGATTTGCAAACCCTCCACTTCCACTTTCTCGTTGTTCAGCACGCGCACGCCCGCCCTGGCAACGGCGTTCAGGTATTTGCTGTCGTCGCCGAATTGCTCGTGATTCCCGGCCACGAAATACACGCCGTGCGGAGCGCTTAACCTGCTCAGGGGCTCGGCGGCGCGCGCCGCATCGATGGCCGTGCCATCGTACAGATCGCCGGCAATGAAAATTGCATCCGGAGCTTCCCGTAAAATCTTCGCGACCAGGCGCCGCAGAAAACTGCCATTCCGCACCGGTCCGAGGTGCAGATCGCTGATCAGCGCGGCTTTTTTGCCTCGCCAGGCTTCGGGTAAATTTGCCAACTGCACCGTCGTGCGCGTCACTCGAGTCCAGCTCGCGTTGAAGACGGCATAAATCCCCGCCAGAATCGCAGCGCCGAAGAATAGCTCGACCAGGCGATGGAAGTTGATACTGAGCCCCGACAAGCGCGAAATGGCGAAAACCATCCACGACCCCGCCGCAGCCAGAAAAAGAAAGCTCAACCAGCCGACCCATACCGCGGCTGCCCGGTACAGCGCCCGTACCGGCCCGTTGTTGTAACGGAACGCGAGCAGCGACGCGCTCACGAAGCTGATAGAAAG
>JASICF010000605.1 GCA_030044775.1 Candidatus Sulfotelmatobacter sp.
GAAGCACATTCACTTGATCGGGATCTGCGGCACGGCCATGGCTTCGCTCGCGGGAATGCTGAAGGAACGCGGTTTTCAGGTGAGTGGTTCCGATTCGGCAGCGTATCCGCCGATGTCCGATTTTCTTGCCGGCTTGGGCGTCACCGTTGCGCAACCTTTCGATCAAAAAAATCTTGATCCGCGCCCCGACCTGGTGGTGGTCGGCAACGCAATATCGCGGGGCAATCCGGAACTCGAGGAAGTGCTCGATCGGCGCATTGAATTCTGTTCTCTGCCGCAGTTGCTGCATGAAGAATTCCTCCACGGCAAAGAAATTCTGGTCGTCGCTGGGACACATGGAAAAACCACCACGACGTCCATGCTCGCGTGGATTTTCCACAGCGCGGGAATGCAGCCTTCATTTCTGATCGGCGGCATCGCCGAAAATTTCGGCTCGAGCTTTCAGCTTGGCGAAGGCAGGCATTTCATTATCGAGGGAGACGAATACGACAGTGCGTTCTTCGACAAGGGCCCGAAATTTCTGCACTACTTCCCCGACGCGGCGATTCTCACTTCGGTTGAGTTCGATCACGCCGATATTTACAAAGATCTCGATTCCGTCGAAATCGCCTTCAAGCGGCTGGTGAATCTCGTCCCGCGGCGAGGCCGCATCATCGCGTTCGATGGAGCCGTGGGAGATGTTGCCGAGAGTCCAAGCCTCGAACGCTGCCTGAAAAACGCATTCTGTCCCGTCGAGCGCTACGGCGTTTCTCCGCGTTCCGCCTGGCGAATCGCCAATCTCAAGTTCGGGCCCGATCACACCTCATGGTCAGTTGTCCACCAAGGAACACAGTGGATGAACTTTGAATTTTCTCTCGCTGGCGAATATAACGTATGGAACGCAACCGCAGCGGCTGCCCTGGCATTCATGTGCGGGATCCCGAAGGAACAAATCGCCGAAGCTCTTAAGACATTTCAAAGCGTCAAACGCCGCCTCGAAGTGAAAGCCCAGGTCAACGGAATCACTATTATCGATGATTTTGCGCACCATCCCACTGCAATTGCTGGCACGCTCAAGGCCTTGCGCGAGCGATATGCCGGTGCGCGTTTGTGGGCTATTCTCGAGCCTCGCTCGAACACGCTGCGGCGGCGCGTGCTGCAAAACGACCTGGCCCGCAGCCTCGCTCTCGCTGATGAAATCATCGTTGCCGGCGTCTTCCGCTCCGAAGCCATTCCGGAAAACGAGCGGCTCAATCTGACGGAGCTGGCAACTACGATTCAAAACCTCGGCCGCCACGCTCGCCTTGCAACCGATGCCGACGCGATCGTCGATTTGATTGTTCCGGAACTCCGCTCGGGCGATGTAGTCGCGATCCTTTCCAACGGCGGGTTCGGTGGAATTTACGAAAAATTGCCGGCGCGACTGAGAGCGAGACGGGCGGACGCGAATTTGAATTCAGCAAATGCGGCAGGCAAGCGATGAACTCATGCCTCGCAAAAGCGCTTGCGAAATGCCGCACTCTTTGCGCTGGAGAGGGGCGCTCTCGGTGTCGCTGCTCCGCACATAGCTTTGTGCTGTGCTTCATTTTTCTGGGGGCTGCTTTACCGCGCAGCTACGCCGTTACTAGCTACAATGTTTCTCTCGCTAACCCAGAGCATCATTTAGTTCAGGTTCAAATGATCCTGCCCGAAGGATCGCGGGAACGCGAGCTGCAACTTCCCGTCTGGAACGCGCTATATCAGATTCGCAACTTCTCCCAGTATGTCAACTGGATCCGCGCGAAGGATCGAGCCGGTCGCGCGCTCGCGATTCGTTCCATCAATGACAGCTGCTGGCATATCGACGGCGCGGAGCAGGGAGCGATCGTCGAGTACGAGATATCTGCCGATTCTCCGGGCCCTTTCGGGGCACAACTAAATACACATCACGCTTTTTTCAACCTTGCGCAGATTCTCATGTACCCGGTGGATGCCCGGAACCAGCCCATGCTGGTACGTTTTGATCAGCTTCCTCAATCGTGGCACGTTGCCACGCCATTGGCCGCGGACGCAGACAACCGTTACAGCGCGGAAACTTACGATCGCCTCGTTGATTCCCCGGTTGAGCTTGGTAGCTTCCAAGAATCCGATTTCGACGAATCTGGCGCACACTATCGTGTGATCATCGACGCCGAACCGGGAGATTACGATGCCGAAGCCATCGCGGCTATGCTTCACAAGATTGTCGCCGCTGCAACCGCATGGATGAACGACCGTCCCTTTACCAGTTATATGTTCATCTATCATTTTCCCCATGGTCCTGCAGGCGGCGGCATGGAGCATTCCTACTCGACAGCAATCTCTCTAAACGCTGACGTGGTAGCCCGCAACCCCGATATGCTCGCTTCGGTTACAGCGCACGAATTTTTTCATCTCTGGAACGTCAAGCGCATTCGCCCGCAGACTCTCGAACCTGTCGACTACACAAAAGAAAATTTCACGCGCGCGCTTTGGTTCAGCGAAGGATGCACCAGCACGGCTGCCGACTTCATTCAACTTCGTGCCGGTTTGCTGGACGAGCGCCGCTTCGAACAGGAATTGGCGGCAGACATCGGCGAACTTCAGCGCCGTCCGGCGCATCTCTTGCAATCGGCGGAGCAATCCAGCCTCGACGCCTGGCTCGAGGGCTACCCATATTACCGCCGACCTGAGCGGAGCATCTCCTATTACAACAAGGGTGAACTGCTAGGAATCCTGCTCGATCTCTATCTGCGGGAAGAAAGCCACGGCAAGACCTCGTTGCGCGAAGTTTTTCAGTGGATGAATCTGAATTATGCGAAAAAAGGCAGATTTTTCCCCGACTCCGATGGCGTGCGTGAGGCCGCCGAGGCGGTGAGCCACGCCGATTTAGCATCTTTTTTCAAGAAGTACGTTGCCGGTACCGATGAGATTTCCTGGGATGACTTTTTTCGCGTGATCGGTTTGCATCTCGTCGAAACAACCAACCCTGTAGCCGATGCAGGTTTTACGGCTTCCCGTAATTTCGACGCGCCAATGATCGTAACCGCGATTACTCCCGGCGGGCCAGCCGAGCTTGTCGGCCTGCAAGTGGGCGATACGATTCTTGAGATTAACGGAAGTCCCCCGGGACAGGATTCTGCGGAATCGGTTTCGGCTCTTGCTCCCGGCGATACTCTCACCATGAAGATTATGAGCCGTCGCGACGGTCAGCGTGAGTTGAAATGGAAGATCCGAAGCCGTGAAGAAGTTTCCTACGATCTAAAGGATTTGGATAACGTTACTCGCGGCCAGCGCACCGCCCGCGCCGCCTGGCTCAAAGGCGAGAGCCAAAATCCGACGGAGCAGTAGATGCGTTATGCTCTAATGCGCTAAGCACGGCTAGCGGCAGATGACGCCCAAGTCAAACTTCCGGCCCGGTTCGCAGCCATGATACGCACTGTCGCCATGCTAACCTTCTGGGCGTTGGCCGCGCCGGTCGCCGCGCTCATTGGATTTCCCTGGACCTTTGTCAGCGGCGATATTCGCTTGCTCTACCGCATGTTCATGATCGGGGCCTGGAGCGGTGTGCGGCTTGCCGGTGTCCGTGTTGAAACCGTTGGTCTGGAAAATCTTGATTCCAGGTGCAACTACATTTTCATGTCGAACCACGCTTCGAATCTCGATCCGCCAATCACCATTCCTCTCATCCCTCGCCGCACGTCGGTGATGGTCAAGCGGGAATTGTTCCAATACCCGATTCTGGGCCGCGCCATGCGCATGGGCTCGCTGGTGCCCGTCGATCGTGGGAATCGCGAAGCGGGTATTGAAGCAGTGAAAGCTGCGAAGCAGGTTGTCCAGCAGGGTTTGAATATGACCATCTATGTTGAGGGCAAACGTTCGTTCGATGGCAAGTTGTTGCCGTTCAAGAAAGGTCCTTTTTATTTAGCCATGGAATGCGGAGTTCCGGTCGTCCCCATTAGCATCATCGGTACGCACTATGCAATGCCGAAGGCCCGCTTCGCGATCAAGCCAGGGTTAGTGACGGTGATTTTTCATCCACCCATCGAGCCAAAAGATTTCGGCAGCCGCGAATACCTGATGGAAAAAGTTCGCCAGGTCATCGATAGCGGCCTGCCGGTCGAGTACCAGACCGGGCACGCGCCGTCGTTGAAGGCTCAGAGTTTCTGAGCTATTGCATTGCGCCGCGCCTATGGTCTCTTCATTTTGGCGCGGAGCGCACGCGCCATCTCTGGAAGTCTTGGGAGCAACGCGGAATACTTTAGCCAGAGTTTGTGATCAACCGCAGGTGCGCCGCTCACCAGCGACCCGGCGGGAATGTCATTCGCAACCCCGCTCTGGGGAGTAACAATCGCCGCTTCGCCTACTTTGCAATGCCCAACCACACCTACTTGCCCGGTCAAAATCACGCGGTTGCCGATTTCTGTAGAACCCGCCAGTCCAACCTGCGAGCAAAGCAAAGCGTCTTCGCCCACTCGTGAGCCGTGTCCCACCTGCACCAGGTTGTCGATTTTAGTCCCTCGTCCAATTCTGGTTTCGCCCACGCTGGCGCGGTCGATGCAGGTATTGGCCTGAATCTCTACGTCGTCTTCAATCACCACCGGCGCAGGCTGCGGAATCTTGTGCCAGCTCCCTTGGCTGGTTTTCGCAAAGCCAAAGCCATCGGAGCCGATCACCACCCCGTTTTGCAGCAACACATTATTACCAATTCGGCAGTTTTCGCGAACCACCACATGGGAGTGAGCGAAAAATTCGTCGCCGATCTTCGCCCCGCGGTAAATCACTGTATGCGCCAGCAGCACCGCGTTCGCGCCAATTTCCACTTGTTCATCGATGACGACATAGGGACCGATGTGTGCACCGCGCCCGATCTTTGCGCTCGCGTGAACGACGGCGGTTCCATGCACTCCCGGCGCATACCGAAGTGGTTTGTGAAAGAGCGTAAGCGCCTCGGCAAAACTCAGGTAGGGGTCTTCCACACGCAACGTCGCCACCGAAATCGCAGGAAAGTCTTTTGCCACGATGACAGCTGCGGCCCGAGTGCGTCGTGTGGCAGGCGCATACTTTGGATTGGCGACAAACGTCAGCTCGCGCGGCCCAGCCTCGTCAATCCCGTTCAGGCCGGTAATTTCCGTTTCGGGCGATCCATTTTCGAGGCGCGCGTCGAGCGCGGACGCAATGGCTGAAAGTTTCATAATCGATTGTGAAAAGAAGAAACGAATAGATCGTACACCAGCGGCGAGCATCTCCAGGGCTCTGCCGAAGTGAGGCCGAGGGGAATGCTTCGCCTAACTGAATTCAATAACTGTAATGCCAGCGGCCACCCGATAACGGCGATGCAATTTACTCCTCGAACATCGGTACTTGCCGCTGATCTTCTGGTACGCCGCGCCGCGGTCGTCGGCTCGCCCCGATCACCGCCAGCACCGTCAGAGAATCTAGAGCCGTCCGCGGAACGAAGATGCGCTGCGTGTTTGACCGCTGATCCGGCGGGTTTACCAGATAACCCTCCGCCAGGTTCAGGGTGAGGTCGGACGGCATCAGCCCTTCAAGAATTTCGTTGTCTTTGAATCTCAACCTCACCCACAATCCCTCCGAACGCGGACGCGAAGTGAACGTCTTGCGGGTCAGTGATTCCGAATCACCGAACTCGCGCACAAAATAGACGCCCTTGATCTCCCGCAAGTCAATGGAGACGACATTTCCCGCGGTATTCAGCAATTCCAGCTTGCCTTCGTTCACGAACTGTGCCGGCGAGACATACCCCGAGATGGAATCGCGGTCCATCTTTCGCACGATGACTTTTTTGTGAGTGGAGGGCATAGATTCAGGGGCTAGTTGACTCTAGGGCTTAATCAGTTACGTTTTGGCAAGCCCGATTCGGAGGCCTCGTGAAGGCGGTATGTCAAGACAGTGCTCTCACTTACCTGCATCCGACGCAACGATTCTCGCACTAAATCTCATTCAAGCGGTGGAATCCACGTTAGCTGTAGCCAAATTGTCAACGTTGTGTTATTTCTTTTAGTTGCCCTGACGCCACTCCGAAGTGTGTAAGTGTTTTAAATTGAATGGCTTGTATCGGATTCGGGATACGACGGCCATTTGTGGCCCAGTTTGCCCTGTGGAAAAGTTGTGGAAAAACGTCCGTGTCGGCTCTCAACGGATCGCCTCTCTTGGGCACGCGCTGTTTGACGTAGATCGCTTGACGACGAATGGCTGATTACATTTACACCATGGAAATCCGGTTGACGCCGGATCAGATGAAAGGCGTCAATTTGGTGCAGGAGATAGCTCGCACCGCGGAAATCACCCTTTACCTCACCGGCGGCGCCATTCGCGATATCATCAGCGGCTATACCATCCGCGATCTGGATTTCACGGTTCAGGGCAATCCCCTCAAATTGCAAAAAGAATTCGAGCGTGCCGGAGCGCAAATCGCCGGGCGGGACGAAGATACTCGCGCTCTTTTCCTGGTTCTTCCCGGCAACGTGCGGGCTGAAATCAGCATGGCGCGCACGGAGACCTACGAGAAGGTAGGGAAACCGCCCCTCATTGCACCGTCCAGCATTCAGGAAGACTTGCGCCGCCGCGACTTCACCGTCAATGCGATGGCGCTATCGCTGAATGAAGGTTCGCGCGGCCTGCTGCTCGATCCCTTCAACGGGGTAGCCGATATCGAAGCCAAGCTCGTGCGTATTCTCCACAACTACTCGTTTGCGGAAGATCCTTCGCGATTGATTCGCGCTACCCGTTTTGCCGCGCGTTTCCATTGGCCGCTTGAGGAGCGCACGCAGCAGCGTTATAACGCGGCCAAAGAAAATAACTATATCGAGCACATTGCGCGCGGTGCCATCGGACATGAGATCGCACAACTCGCGCACGAAGATGATCCTCTCAACGTTATTCGCGTTCTCGAAAGGGAAGACTGGCTGAAAGTTCTGCATCCTCGCTGGTCTTCCGCCAAGGTGGATGCGAACGGTCTGGCTCTGCTCATGAAGACGCGACAGCAGATGGTCGATTTGGGCTATAGCGTCGATCCCTCGGCGGCTGTCATGCATTTTCTAACGGCGCGACTCTCCGACAAAGACATTTCCGATCTCCGCCGGCAGATTCCGCGCAAAGATTTGGTGGAGGCGTGGCGCGACATCGAAGACCACGCCAAAGAGTTGGCCAAGCGCCTTACGGGTAAAGAAGCGGCGACCCCCTCACGCACCTGGAATCTGCTTTCTTCCGCGCGACCCGAGATGATCTTGTTCCTGGCCGTTACTGCACGCCAGCAGACGGTCGCGCAAAAAATCAAGAATTTCCTCACCAAGTGGCGCGACGTGCAGAAGAAGATTCCTTTGCTGGAGATGACTGAACTGCTCATCACTCCGCAGTTGCCGACATATCCGAAGATCGCCCATGACGTTTTTATGCTGCTGCTGGACGGCAAACTGCGTTCGCGCACTGAAACGCTCAGATTTCTTAAGCCCTTCGCTCCACCACCACCGCCGCCTCCACCGCCGCCGCGTCGCGGACGCGCGGGCAAGGCCACTGCGGCCGGCGCACAGCCCGCCGAGGCAGCGGAGTCGACCGCAAAGGGCAAAAGAGGGAAGGGAAAATCCGAGACCCCAGCAGCACCGGTCTCAACGGCGCAAGCTCCCTCGTCATCGGGCGCCAAAACCAAACCGGCGGCCGCAAAGCCTGAAGCAACAGCAAAGCCGGTGGTTCACGCGGCAAAAGCCGGGTCAAAACACTCTCACGCCCATAAAACCGCCTCAAAATCCAAGGCGGCGTCAAAATTAACCAAGAAACCGGCTCGAAAGAAGGCAAAATCCAGAAAGCGCTGACCTTTCCGCTATCGAAATTTTGAGGGTTCGGCAAGACCAAATCCGGCATATAATGCCAATATGAATCGTCCGCTTCTCATCGCGGCGTTCGCCCTTCTTGTTGTCGCGGTTCCCCTCTCAGCTCAACACGGCGGCGGAGGTCATTCCGGGGGTGGCCATGCCGGTTTTGCCGGCGGCGGCCACAGTGGCTTCAGCGCCGGTGGTTTTGCTGGTCATGCGGGAGGCACGCATGCCTTCAGTGGCGCGCGTTCCGGCGGATTCGCAGGACGTTCGGTTGCGCCTCGCTATTATGGACGAAGCTCAGCCTTTGCGCGAGGTTCCTTCGACAGGTTTGGCCGCAATCGCGGTGGCGTGGGTGTCCGCATTCGATCGTATCCGTACTACGGATATAACTGCTGGGGCGGATATTGCGGTTACGGCGGCTACTACGGTTATCCGTACCTGGGTGGAGGAGTCGATCCCTACTGGTGGTGGAATAACGGCGACAATTCCGATTCTAACGCCAGCCAAGCCGCGCCCTACGGCTATGACGACGGTTTAGCCAACCAGATGCAACAGCAGGGCATTCCAATGCGTCCGGCTCCCGAGGCAGGCGATCAGGATAATTACGCGCGGTCGACCCCTCCGGCCCCTCCGCAACAGGAACACTCAAAGTCTTCTCCACTGACGGTTCTGGTTTTCCGCGATCAGCACCAGGAGCAGGTTCAGAACTACGCTATTGTCGGCCAGACGCTCTGGAGTTTTACTCCTGGGAAAACACAGAAAATTCCGCTCTCCGACCTCGACCTTCCCGCCACGCAAAAGGCGAACGACGCTCAGGGAGTAGAATTTCGGCTGCCTTCTTCCAGCGAAGGCCAATAGAGTCATAAGCATTTCCCCGTGGTTTCGCTGTTATGAGTGACCGATTTCACCTGCCTGTAAGACTAGGGGGCGAAGCCTCGCGGCGATAAAGACAAG
>JASICF010000083.1 GCA_030044775.1 Candidatus Sulfotelmatobacter sp.
GCCAGCCTGGTAAGCCGGAACAATTCTTTGAGACGCTGATTCAGGTTGATCAGTTTGAGTTCGCACTCTTGCCTCTTGGCCGTCAGATAGATGCCGACCAGAGCACCCAGGCCGGAGCTATCCATGTAGGTGACGTTAGTCAAGTCGAGGACGACCCGTTTCGTACCCGGGATCAGGGCGCGGACCGTGTTCTGCAAGTCACCTGCGGTCGCGGAAACGATGCGGCCATTGCACCTTACCAGAGTCTCATTGGTATCCTTGATTGTCTCGAAGGTCAGCTCAGAAATCGGAATGGGATTTGCGGCCATAACGGCCTCCTTGAAAGAAAGTCGAGCGCGGATTAATCCCAGACTTCAACACAGAGACAAGAGGAATTATTAAGAAGCGCTGGTGGCCGCTGCCAGCCCGACAACCCGAGCCAAAAAGAACCTACATACGATACTACGGCTCTGGATGAAGTCAAGGGGGGCGCCCAAGGGGCGCGGATAGGACGAGTCAATCTCCAACCTCCTGCTTCAACCTCCTGCCGAGGCAGTGCGGTCTGTACTCGGCCAAGAATCGCCAGAGTACCAAAGTTTCCAACAGGATCGTTGCCAACTCCGGCTGTAGATTAGAATGACTTTCAGTTGCGCGGCTAAGAGCAATCGCAACCGGCGATGCGGCATTATGAATCAACAACCTCCCGAGACATTACGACGCCAACGCGCGCCTAAGAACCTGGAACGTGAAGAGTCGCAGTTGTGGCGATGGATCCTTCTGTTCATGGTCCTGTTGGCTGCCGGGTTTGCCGCTCTGGCGTGGGAGCGGCTGGAAACCTTGCCCTACCACCTGGGTCCGGCCGCGCTTGGCGTGCTTGTTCTCTCGGTATTGCTCGCCGTTTATGCTTACGGAAGACGTCGCGAAGTCGTCGAATTAAAAGTCCTGCTGCAGGACTTGCAGGAGCACGTGGGCGCGGCTCCCTCCGAGGAGCAACTCGATCAACTCAATGAGATGATCGCGCGGTCGCAGCGCAATTTCAAAGAATTGATCGATTCTTTCGAAGATGCCGCCTGTGCCGTCTCTCTGGATGGAACCCTGCGAACGGTCAACAAGCGGGTTAGCGATCTTCTGGGACTTCCCTACACGGCGATCGTGGGGAAGAAAGCTTTTGAATTCATCGAGGAACCGAAGCGGGAAAGCCTCGATGGCAAACTCGGTCGATTCTTGGAAAAAAGGCATTGGGCGGGCACGGTTCGTGTGCGCTTGAAGAATAACTCTCGTCCTCTTTATTTCGATTGCGTGTTGAATGCCATCGTAAAGGGTGGTGAGGTCGTCGGGGCCAGTGTGCTCGGACGGGATGTTACTGGGCAGCATGAGAAGGAGATGCGTTTCACCGAGCTGTTTGAAACGCTGCAGGAAGGCGCATATTTCAGCACTCCGGAAGGGAAGCTCCTGGATGTGAACCCCGCTCTGGTCAGCGACCTTGGCTACGCCAACAGGGAAGAATTGCTGGCAATCGACCCGATTAATCTGAACACGGATCCCACACAGCCCCCCATCCTGGGACGAGCGCCGGATGATCGTGGCGGAACGCGCACCCGGGAGATTGCACTGCGGAAAAAAGACGGCAGCCCCGCGGAATTTCTCGAGTCTTCACGGGCAGTCTGGGATGCTTCCGGCAAACTAATTCGCTATCAGGGCACCCTGGTCGATATTACCCAGAGACGCAGGCTGGAGCGCCAGCTCGTTCGGCAGGAAGAATTCCGGCAACGCCTGCTCGAAAGCTTTCCCGACCTCATACTGGTCGTCGATCTGGAGGAGAAATATACCTTTATCAGCGCGCGAGTGCACGATCTTCTCGGCTATGAGCCGGAAGACTTGGCGGGAACGCCGATTTCCAACATGGAAGCCCAGTCCTCGGAACTGGCGGTCTTGTGCCGGGAGATCATTTCAGGCGTTAAACCGTTCGGATCGGCGGAATATAGTGCGCGACATCGCAATGGGAGCTGGCGCACCATGCGAGCTTCGGCCAGTCAGCTTTTTGATGCCGAATCAAAACTCTCTGGCGTGATCGTGTGCGTGCGTGACATCACGACGGAGAGGAAGCTGGAGCAGCAGATCGTGCAGAGCGAGCGCCTGGCGGCCATGGGAGCAATGATCGGAGGAGTAGCGCACGAACTCAACAATCCCCTGACCAGCATCCTGGGAGTGAGTGAGCTTCTGCAGGACAGTCAAAACACCGATTCCGCCCGCAAGCAAATCGGCATCCTGCAGCAGCAGGCGCGCCGCGCGGCAGAGATCGTGCAGAACCTGACGTATTTTTCCAGTCCCCCGGCTCCGGAAAAAATCCGTGTCAATCTTGCTGAGGTCGTGGAACGCACGTTGAACCTGCATGCTTACACCCTGCGAAAAAACAACATCGCGGTGGATTTTCTGCCAGAGCCCGGTCTTCCCTTTGTCAGCGGGGATCCACGGCAGCTCATGCAGGTGTTCCTGAATCTAATTCTGAATGCCGAGCAGGCGATTCGTGAGGTGCGGGAAAAGGGAACACTACGCATTCGCCTCGCCGACCGGGGAGAAACCATTGCAGTCAGCTTTCAAGATGACGGCCCCGGAATTCCTTCCGACGTTCTCACCAGCATCTTTGATCCGTTCTACACGACGAAGCGTCCGGGACGGGGAACGGGACTTGGCCTGAGCATTTGCAAGTCAGTGATGAACGAGCACAACGGAACCATCGAGGCAGGAAACGCTCCGGGCGGTGGAGCGCTATTCACAGTTTCATTCCGCAAGGCCGCGGCCGCCGCGGCGAACTGATCTTTCAATCTTCTGAACCTAATCTCGCTCGACCGCCATGGCGACAGCGTTTCCGCCCCCAAGACACAGGGCTGCAATCCCGCGCTTCACATTTCTCCGAGCCATCTCATAAATCAAGGTGACCAGCACGCGAGCGCCGCTGGCTCCAATGGGATGGCCGATCGCCACCGCTCCGCCATTCACGTTGACCTTGTTCAAATCCAGACCAAGCTCGCGAGTTACACCCAACGCTTGCACGGAAAATGCCTCGTTCAGCTCGTACAGGTCTACGTCGTCTTTCTTCCAGCCGGTTTTCTCGTAGATCTTCTTCACGGC
>JASICF010000606.1 GCA_030044775.1 Candidatus Sulfotelmatobacter sp.
AGCGTTCGGAGGGATCGTGGGCCACACCAATCCCATTGATGCCGCTCAGATGGCACGTCGCACAGGTGGGAACGAACATGTCGCGCGTGGTCAGAGTCTTGGGCGGCGCATCCAGATTCAGAAGGCGCTCCTGAGCCTGAAACATCACACCGTGTTTCGATTCCTCATAGATTTCAATCTGCGAATGATCGGGGCCCATGTGGCACTGCGCGCAGGTGCTGGGCAAGCGCGCGATGCGAACCGAGCTGGTATGCCGCGTATGGCACGCGGTGCAGGTTCCAATGGTACCGTCTGTATTGGGCTTTCCGACGCTGTGGCATTGCTCGCAGCCGCTGATCATGGCGGAATTTCCTTCCGCCTGCACAAAGGGATGCGGCGGACGGCGGGTTCCTCCCGGTTGATAGGTCTCCGAAAAATTTACCTGCTCGGGAGTAAGGCCTTTTTCTCCGTAAATCGCGCCCCACGCTGGCGCGGCGTGACGGCTGCGCAGGAACTGCTGATAGATGGTCTCGTGGCAGCTGCGGCAGTTCCCTGCCGTGAGCTTCGTCGAGATCACAAAGCCGTGATGATCTTTCTTGTCCTGCCCCGTCGCGGGCTGATGGCAGTCGAGGCAGTTCACGCCCTTTTTGGCGTGCATGCTCATCTCGTACTCATGGACGACCGAATACTGAGTGCGGGCGTGGCATTCGGCGCATTTTCCCGTGGCGCGAACCAGGTCGGCATTAGGCTGCTCGGTTTCCACATTCGGCCGTGCCCGGTTGATCAGAAATGCCGCAAGGATGAGAGCAAAAGCGATGACAACCGCGATGAAAACCGATCGAAAAGACATTCAACCTCCTCGGCCAGAAAAAAAGGAACTGCCCGAAACGTTGGTATTTTAATCCGGGACGAGGCGGGTTACGACAATGCGGATGATTGAAATTGCCGGCTGTTCTCAGTATGGGAACTTTTTGGAACGGCTTGGGCCAGGCGTTGGCGGTGAGTAAACCGGCTTGCGACACCGATGTAAGAGAGCGATCGCGTGAAGCGTGAGATCGGCGCGCCCTTAGCGGCCGAAGTGAAATCCGGCAACCAGGAGCGCGCCGAAGACAATGGCGTGGGTTAACTCCGTCCAGCCGAGTCTGCGCACAAGCAGTGGCTTCCGGGGTTCGAAGAACCATGCTGTGCCGCGATAGATCAGGGGCAGGAAGGCCAGGGTTGCGAGCGCTGGCAGAAGATGAAAACGCCAGCCGAGGATGAGGGCAATTGCCAACAGAACTTCTCCCAGTAAAAAACTGCGGCCGTGAGCAAACTTTTCCGACCAGCCATTCAGCTTGGCGGAGTGAATGCGCATCTGCACGAAGTGAACCTGATTGCCGGCGAAAAGGAAGTTTGCGATCCACAAGGCTAAGGCAGCGCGATTGAGTTTGCCAGTTACGACGTAGTACGCGGCAGGAGCCGTCACCGTCAGTCCGAGCGTACCCACAACCTGCGCCAGCATCCGCGTGCGGCGGCTCAACTTGCGCAGAACGCTTTGAGCAACGAAAGCGCAACCTGCGGCTGCTCCCAAAAGCAGCAGAGCGCGATCGCGCCCGCCCCAGAAGAGTAAGGCGAGCGCGCAAGCTGCCACCGCAGCAAGAATCAGAATTGTGAGGCTTACGCTTCGGCGCTCGCGCTGGTTCTGAACGCGGATGAGTCCGCTTCCGAACAAGCTTTCGGCCGGCGTCCTCAGCCAGAACAAAGCAAGTGCTGCAACCGTGAGAGCAACCAGTGGCCATCCGTTCGCGGCGGAGAACAGACCGACTGCGCCGCCGGTGGCGAGAGGGACGAGCAGAAGTCCCCAGGCGCCATGCTCGCGGGGAGTAATCAGCAAAGTCGTGGGGCGGCTGGATGCTGTGAGATGTGTCGCTGATTGCGCCATTGGACTTGTAAATTGCAGTACTGTACCTGAAGGCGCGGGCATTAACCCTCCCATGATTCGCGTGACAACAATCTGCCTAAAAACATGCGCGAAGAAAACCGCCCAATCATTCGAATCTCTCGGGGAAAGCCGATTCCTCGCGCCTGAAGGCCCTCGGAATGACATCCTGATGTTTTGCAAAGCCCGGTTTCAGCGAACAACGTGCAACGGTGCCGACGGAATCACGTCCGCCGAATTCTTAATCGGATTCATGCTTCGCGGCTCGTACACGCAGAACGGTTCCTCGTCCAGGTAGTTGCCCGTGGCGGCGTAGGCGCGCGCTCGGCACCCCATGCAGACGTTGCGGAACTCGCAGCATCCGCATTTGCCGTTAAGATTGTTCACGTCGCGGAGCTGGTTGAAGACGAACGAATTTTCCCAGATCTCGGCGAAAGGCTGCTTCCTGAGATCGCCCGCCAATGCAGGCAAGTATCCGCAAGGATAAACTTCCCCCTGATGAGAGATGAAACAAACGGCGGTTCCGGCGAGGCAACCCTTTGTCATGGCGTTCATGTCGGAGGGGTGAGTACCAGGATGGCCGATGGCGTGGCCGATTCCGTGCGGCTTCAGCTCGATTCCGGTTGAGCCGGGCATGGTCATCTCAGTTGAGCCGATGTGGTGGGAGCCTAAGGCGCCTTTGTCCGGAGCAGGCTGCGCCGGAGGGATTGCCGCATGCGCTGCCTCAGCGGCAGCCAGCGATCGTCCTTCGGCCGCATGCCGCTGTCGTACCACGCGGAAGTAGTGCGGCGCGCAGGTCGCCTTCAATTCAATTCCGCCAGTGAGTGATTGATCGTAAAACCAGTTCAACATTCGCTCGTATTCTTCCGCAGGCACCATCTGTTCGGCGGCGATATCAACCCCGCAGCCGACCGGGACCAGCAGGAAAGTATGCAGGGCGTCGGCGCCGATGGAACGCGCCAGGGCGAGGACGTCAGGCAGTTGATGAGCATTATGCCGTGCGATGGTCGTATTGATCTGCACGGACATTCCGAGATCTTTCAGATTGCGGAAGCCGGTAATGGCGGCGTCGAAGGCGCCGGGGATGCCGCGGAAAGTGTCGTGCGTGGCGGCATCAGCGCCGTCAAGGCTGATGGCGACCCGTTTCACGCCGCTGGCGACGATCTTGCGCGCGACGTCTTTTGTAACCAGCGTACCGTTCGTGGCCAGCGCGGCGCGCAGGCCTTTATCGGTTGCGTAATGGGCCAGGTCGAAAATGTCCTTGCGGAAAAGCGGCTCGCCTCCGCTAAGCACAAGAATCGGCTTGGAGACTTCGGCGATCTGATCGATGATCCTCTTCGCGGATGCAGTGGAAAGATCGTCGGGTGAACTCAGCTCCGTGGCGCTGGCGCGGCAATGAATGCAGCGTAGGTTGCAGCCCTTGGTTAGCTCCCAGAAAATCAGGCGCGGTTTGTTTTGCTGACGACTATGATTGGAATGATTTCCGTCGCCGTTTGGATTTGCCATTGTTTTTTCCTCCCACAGAGGCGCGTTCTGCGCCCACCCACGCGGCAACAATAAAGGAGAGACAGGGACGGCAGCGGTGACTGCAATCACGAAAAATTGTGACGCGCGTCACGTCTCGCTAACTGCCCTGTTTCTCCTGATTTGAAAGTTGTTCAGGAGATTCCGTGGGAATTGAGGTGCGAAGAATATTTCTGGTCAATTTGCCGGATGTGGCCGGTCAACCATTGATTCATGAATTCGGCCACGGCGACCGATTGTCCGCCCTGCCCGGCAACCAGATCTTTTCGAAATTGCTCGACTCGCTGAATGAACGCGTGGTGTTGGGCGCGGTGACTGGGCAGATCGGGGTACTTCGCTTTTTCCAGTAGCGCCTCCTCACGATCGAAATGATACCTGGCATAGCTGCCGAGTTCCTGCACAATACCAGCTACTTTATCGGCCCCATGGCCGGCTTTCATGGCGTCGTGCAGCGTATTAATCATGGCAAACAGCTTTTTGTGATCGTCATCGCAAGCCTTCACTTTCACGCTATAGGAGGGGTTCCACGTCATGAATTCCATAGTCATCTCCGTCGACGCAAGCGAATATCCATTCGTGCATATCGGCAGATACCGGGAAATCTTTAAGGTAGGTGCGCGGCCGGGGAGGCGATGTGAAGGGCACGCAGAGAAAATGATGATCGCAAAGGGGGATCGATCATTTCGTTTCAGCTTTAATTCTACGCCCTGATTCTTAGTTACGGTCTGCCAGCTGGCGCAAGGCGGCCTGGTTGCGAATCACAAGGGTCGAGCCGCGGGTGTTCAGAATCTGGTGCTTCTTCAGATCGGCTAGAAGGCGTGTCACCGTCTCCCGCGACGTGCCGATCATTTGCGCGATCTCTTCGTGCGTAAGTCGGAGCTTGACGCGGGGCTCGGGCTTTAAGGATTCGCCATTCTTCGAGCTCCACTCGAGCAGCAACTTGGCCAGCTTCTCTGCAGCCGAGTGCGACAGGCCCAGGGAACGAACCTCATTGCAGACCATGTGATATTTTTCGCTCAACTGCTCAGCCACTTTGAAGCAGACCTCGACATCGTTCTTCAGGAAGCGCACGAAATCGTCCCGCTTGACGAAGTTAATCTGGCACGGATCAATGGTGACGGCCGTCACTTCGTAGGGTTTGCCAGAGACGCTGGCGCTCAGACCCAGCACTTCACCGGGTTCGGCGATTTTGACGATCATGGTCTTTCCGTTCGGGGCGCTAACCGAAAGCTTTACCGTACCTTTGCAGATGACGAAGATACCGCGGGGCTCCTGGCGCTCGACAAACAGCACCGCGCCTTCGGGATAGGCCGTGGTATATTTGATCTCCTCGAAAGCCTGCAACGCCGGAACCGGCAGATCGCAGAAGATGCGATCGGCGCGCAACTTGCAGTTCACACAGCTCTCTACAATCTCCATGCCATAGGGTGAGATCATGACTTCACCTTCCTAAAATTCTGCACCTAGTTTCGTCTGCAATCGCATGACTGGCTGTGCCGGAAGGCACACGCGATTGTGATCCCCGTCACAGGGGGCGCCTTCCCGGTACACGCTTTCCCTGGCGGCGGAAAGCAGCGATGGATCTCTTCTTGAGCCGGTGTGATGCGGGTCACACGGCGCTGTGACCTGTTTAGCAGACGCTCACCCCTCTAATCGTCGATGCTGAGGAAAGCAAAAGGGGTTCGACCTTATCTCGGTCAGGGGGAATGATGAGCACAGCCAAATTCAAGACGATGGATGCCAACGAGGCAGTCGCGTATGTCGCTTACCGGGTCAACGAAGTGATTGCGATTTATCCCATCACTCCTTCTTCTTCCATGGGCGAGTGGGCCGACGAGTGGTCGGCAAGAGGAATCAAAAACATTTGGGGCACAGTGCCGCACGTAATCGAAATGCAGAGCGAAGGCGGAGCGGCCGGCGCGGTGCACGGGGCGCTGCAGACGGGATCGCTTTCGACCACATTTACCGCTTCGCAAGGCCTGTTGCTGATGATCCCGAACATGAACAAGATTGCCGGCGAACTGACGCCGGCGGCGTTTCACGTCTCGGCGCGAACTGTGGCGACGCATGCGCTCTCGATTTTTGGCGATCACAGCGATGTGATGTTCTGCCGTACCGCGGGCTGGGCGATGCTCTGCTCGAATTCCGTGCAGGAAGCCATGGATATGGCGCTGATCGCGCAGACGGCGACCCTCGAATCGCGAATTCCCTTCCTGCATTTCTTCGACGGATTCCGCAGCTCGCATGAGGTGAACAAGATCAAGATGCTGACCGAAGACGACATGCGGGCGATGATCAATATCGACCGCGTGTTTGAGCACCGCCAGCGGGCGCTGTCACCGGACCATCCGGTGTTGCGGGGGACAGCGCAAAATCCTGATGTGTTCTTTCAGATGCGGGAGCGGGCGAATGCTTACTACGACGAGTGTCCGGAAAAAGTTGCAGCAGCGATGGAGAAGTTCGAAAAACTTACCGGGCGTTCCTATCATCTTTTTGACTACGTTGGAACACCGGATGCGGAGCGTGTGATTGTCATGATGGGATCGGGCGCGGAAGTGGCGCACGAAGCCGTCGAGGCGATGAATGCGAAAGGCGAGAAAGTTGGATTGCTGAAGGTTCGATTATATCGGCCGTTTTCTGTGAAGCATTTTGTTGAGGCGCTGCCGGCCAGCGTCAAAAAGATCGCAGTTCTCGATCGCACGAAGGAACCGGGGGCAATCGGCGAGCCGCTCTATCAGGACGTGGTCAATGCCCTGCAAGAGGGTGCGAAACATAGGTTCGGCAACTTGAGAACGATTCCTGATGTCGTGGGCGGGCGTTACGGACTGTCTTCCAAGGAATTTACCCCGGCAATGGTGAAGGCGGTCTACGACAATTTGCGGGCGAGGCCGAGCAAAGAACACTTCACCGTCGGAATTCAAGACGACGTCGGCGACAGCAGCTTGACATACGACAATGAGTTTTCGACTGAGCCGGAAAATGTGGTGCGCGCTCTGTTTTACGGCCTGGGCGCCGACGGCACGGTCGGTGCGAACAAGAACTCGATCAAGATCATTGGGGAAAACACGGACAATTACGCGCAGGGATATTTCGTCTACGACTCGAAAAAATCAGGCGCGATGACCGTTTCCCACCTGCGCTTCGGGCCGCAGCCGATTCGATCGAGCTATCTGGTCTCGAAAGCGAACTTCGTTGCCTGCCATCAATGGATTTTTCTCGAGCGCTACGACATGCTGAGCGCGCTGGTCGACGGGGGAACGTTTCTGCTGAACAGCCCGTTCGGTCCCGATGAAGTCTGGGACTGCTTGCCACGCACGGTGCAAGAACAACTCATTTCCAAAAAAGCGAAGTTTTACGTGATTGACGCCTACCGCGTGGCACGGGACAGCGGCATGGGCAGCCGCATGAACACTATTCTGCAGGTTTGCTTTTTTGCGATTTCCAAAGTGCTGCCCAAAGAGCAGGCGATTCAGAGCATTCGGCAATCGATTCGCGACACGT
>JASICF010000084.1 GCA_030044775.1 Candidatus Sulfotelmatobacter sp.
TATTGGCTGGGTGAGAAGCAATCGTATCTGTGGGTGATCACTCCGCAGAAGACGAGCTTGTTTGCGCTTCCTTCGGGCTCGGAAATTGACGCTGCTGTGCAGCGCTATCGCGGCGCTCTCAGTGGTCCCCAAGACGTTCTCCAATCGGCCGACCCGGACGGCCGCTGGCTTTATCACATTCTGGTCGCGCCAGCGCAATCTCTGTTGAAGAAGGACGCGAAAATTGTCATTATCCCCGATGGCAGCCTGAACAACCTGAATTTTGAAACTCTTCTGGCTTCTGGGCCCGCTGTCTCCGACACAAAGTTGCCTCGCCCACCGTTACCCGAAGCGAGAGTGCACTTCTGGATCGAAGACGTGACCATTGCGAATGCCAATTCGCTCCGGATCTTAGGTGGGGAACGTGCAGCAAAGCTCAAACGAGATCGCAGTCTGCTTCTCGTGGGCGACAGTGTTGCGCCAAACGACAAGTTCCCCGAACTTGCGAAAGCGGCAGCCCAGATGGAAAGCGTGGCCAGACAATTCCCGGCCTCGGAAGAGAAGATTCTTTCGCGGGAGAATGCCACCCCAGCGGCGTATTTGACCGGTAATCCGGAGCGGTTTTCCTATATCCATTTTGTCGCGCATGGAACGGCCAGCCGGCTCAGCCCTCTCGATTCGGCGATTGTATTGTCGAAATCCGGCGGCGAAGACGATTCCTCGAAGCTCTACGCTCGCGACATAATTCGCCATCCGTTGCGAGCCGATCTAGTCACGATTTCGGCATGCTACAGCGCTGGTGAGCGTTCCTACTCGGGCGAAGGCCTCGTCGGGCTCTCGTGGGCATTCCTCAGAGCCGGCGCCCATAACGTGATAGCTGCTTTGTGGGAGGCTTCAGACGATTCCACGCAGCTTCTTATGGATAAGTTCTACGACCAATTGAATAAAGGCGCCAGCCCGGATGCCGCTCTCCACGCCGCCAAATTGTCTCTCTTACGCAAGAGCTGGTTCCGCAATCCCTTCTACTGGGCGCCATTCCAACTCTACGAGCGGCTGGGGTGAGAAACTGCGCGCCCCACGCGCAATTGGAAAACGCGGAATAGAGACGTGCTCGCTTGGTTGCGTCTTCGCCGTCTCCCAGAGAATCTTTTCCGCGGGCGTCCACATTCCCAATCCCATCGGATGCCCGCGAAACGTTTCTGACTCGGAGAGCACTATCTGCACAAGGGCAGTTGCTCCGTTAAAAGAAGTGCATTCCGGATCCACTCCAATTGGCGGGCCGCCCGTCCGAATTCCAATGAGGAGAACTCACAATGAGCGAGAAAACTTCGCCTTCGACCTGCCCGTTCAAACTCGCGGGCCCCTACGTGCCGCCGCGGTATCAGCAGGGCCCGATCACAACCGCCCTGAATCTTGGTCCGCTGGCGTCGCTGGCCGGTAACTGGAGAGGAACTGGCTTCAATGCCATTTGGCGGCCCGACAATCCGGAATCCGATCCAATTACAACGCCGCCGGACCAGACCAAGCGTTTCCTTGAATTGAATCTGACCAACGAGTCCTTCGACTTTCACGTGATCCCGGGGGTCGTGCCGAACCGGGGGCTGAATCCGCAGACCGATCTCAGCCTGTACGGCCTGCACTATCTACAGCGGGTGAGCGACGCAGACGCACCGCCGTTCTCCACCGCCGGACAGGCCCTGCACATTGAGCCCGGACTGTTCATGAATGTGCCCGCAAGCACCGTACCCGAGCACGAAGCCTCCATCGTGCGCATGGCCAGCATTCCCCATGGCGTCACGGTGATGATGGAGGGCAAGACGCCCAGTTCCACCCCTGTTCCTGGCAAACCGCACATACCGAATCTATTCCCGCTGCCGGAGTTTCCGGCCTTCGTTCCGGGGATTCCTCCAGATCCTGCACCGCCACTTCCCACGGTAGTCGCACCGAAGGCGACGGACGGGAACGGTATTCAGCCTGTGGAGATTCCTTCGCAGATACCACCGGTCGAGCATCTAGTTCCGGAGGTGACGTTACCCAACGACACGGCAGGCTCGCAGAGTAACGGCCCGTACCCGGCCGCGACAATCCCGCAGAAATATGTTGATAATCCGAATGTCCTGTTGACCGAAGCGATCGCTCACCAGAACATTCTCGGACACATTACGATCCATCTCGATTCCAAGGCCGTCGATCACGAGATTTCGAACATTCCGTTCCTCGGCAACATGACCAATGCGTTCAACACCCCCTTCGCCGCCAACGCTTTCGTGGAGTCGGCGCGGGCCACCTTCTGGATCGAGTGGGTGGGTATCCCGCGGTACCCGCGCCTGAAAGCGGATCCGTGCCCGCCGATTAAGGATATTGAGCCATTCTGGCCGGAGGGAAGTTACTTGCAACTCCAGTACTCTCAGGTCGTGATTCTCGTTTTCAACAAAGTGCGCTGGCCCCACGTCACAGTGGCGACGCTGACGCTTAGCGCTGGTTAGCCTCGGGAGGCTGGCGGCGCGTTCGTGGCGGACGCGCCGCCGGCTGCTTGCGCATCCGGCGTGCCAACGTCGACCTGAAGGATGGAGTTACACCCGGAGTATTGTGCTTCCCCTTTGAGAACTCTCCTGTCGGCATGTGGTCCTCACAGGCCGAGTCGGGGTATCATCTTCTTCTACACGTTATTCTCAGCGGGAGTAGCTCAATGGTAGAGCATCGGCTTCCCAAGCCGGTGGTTGCGGGTTCGATCCCCGTCTCCCGCTCCAGATTTTCGGGAAGAAGAACTTACCCGCCGCGCTTAGTGGCCAGGAAGGCCCGGAAAAACTGTCTCGTTGTTCAGAACCCTTCTGGATATCTGCCTTGCGGAGCATGCCAAGCCCCGCAAGGCCGGTTCATCACGCCGATTGGGTATGCGTTACTTGCATGGTTTCTTTGGTTCGCACATCAGGAGCGGTCCACCGTCCGCAGAGACCAGGGCGGCCGCCGCGTCGGTGCTCAGCTCCGTCGCACCCCAAACCACGCTTGTGGCATCAGGGCCGCTGCCGGTGCTCGAACCCCAAACCACGCTAAAGGCGGTGAGCAGATCGTCATTCCAGGGAAGCGGACTATCCCACACAACCGAATTGCCGCTTACGTTGGAGCCCCAGATGGTTGACCACGACCATTGCCGCGACGAGCCCCAGATTACCGAGCGCGCCGGGATGTTGCTGTTTCCATTTACCAGAGAAACGGTGCCGTTCGACTGGTTATAGACCACTGACGGAGACAGCGCTGCGCCCAGTGTGGCCGGGGCCAGATCGTTGTCGGACAAGGCTGCCTGCAGATTGAGCAGTCCGGAACCGACCGAGAAAAGATCGTAATACTCCGTGAAAGTTTCCGAGAGAGCGGGGACCGAGACCACGGTAGAAGTTGGAAAAGATCCATAGGTGCTCTGCATCAGCAGCGCCTTGATCTGGTCTGGAGTGAGATTGCCGTTCTGTTGGAGAAGCAATGCAACCGCTCCACTGACCACGGGCGTTGCCATGCTGGTGCCGCTCAACGTGAAGTAGTCGGGCTGCCCGTTGTTGCCGTTGACCAGGAAAGACGGATAGTCAGCTTCCAGAGTTGCGCCCGGAGCCGCCAACGAGACGATGTTGTTTCCCGGAGCCATGATGTCAGGTTTCACCACGTGATCGTAAGTGGTCGGCCCTTTCGAGGTGAAGCTGGTCATGATCTCGCTGGCCTGCGCGGATGAGCCTTCACTGTTCATCGCGCCTACGGTGAGAACTAAAGGATCGTTGCCTGGAGCTGTGATCGTTCCGTAGCCGTCGCTGCCGTCGATGCTCACGCGTCCGTAGTTACCCGCCGCCACAACAACCACAATGCCGGCCTGCCAGGCTGATTCCACCGCCTGGCATAAAGCGTCCTGCGCATAGCTGACGGCAATGCCGCGCCCGAGCGACAGGTTAATCACCTGGATGTTGTATTTATTTTGCAGCGCGATGGCTTCCTGGATGGCGTCGATCACGCTGCTGTCGGTGCCGTTGCCGTTTTCATCCAAGGCTCGAAGATCGATCAGATTCACGCCGGGTGCAGCGCCTTCGTATTGTCCGCCCGAGAGGTAGCCGTTGCCGCCAATGATACCGGCGACATGGGTTCCGTGACCGTAAAGGTCGTACTTTGCGCCACTCGAGTTCGTGGTCGCTGTGCCAGTGAAATCCTGGTGATAAACAACGCGAGAGTGAGTCTCAGCCGAGTTCCACAGGTCAGGATGGCTGTCATTGATGCCACTGTCGATTACGGCCACACCGATTCCGGCACCGTTGTAACCGTCATTCCAGGCCGCCGTGACATTGGTCGCGGCGTCTGTGGTCTCATCGAGTGCTCGCAACGCATGGTCGAGGCTCACCGAGATAATATCGGAATCATTTTCCAGCGCCGGCAAAGCATTTACCGGAATGGTGAGCGCAATGCCCTTGACTACGCCGAGCCTGTGATTCAGCCTAGCGCCAAGACTCTGCATCCTCGCTTCCTGCTCCGACCGTGGGACCTGTTTGTACTGCACGATCACTCGAACCGTTTCGTTTGCTGCTGCACCGTTATGCGCGCGGGCAACCACGGGTGCGAGTTCGAGGGCAAATTTGCCAGACGCCCTGCCATCGCCTTGCCGATCCTGGGCGAAGACACACTCCGCAATCAGGAGCAGCAGCACGCCCACGCGTTTTCCCCAGGCGGCGCTACGGCGGTCATTCTTACGACCCGGCTTTGCTTTCAGTGTTTGCCTCATAAGGCTCGCTTTCCCCCAAGCAGCTTCATTTGCAGCGAAATTGTGGTAAGTACCCAATGCCTATTCAGCACGGGCCGTGCCAATTACCGCCTCGTAAGTGATTGCAATTACTGGAGATCCAAAGGCCGCCCTGAAACTCTTGGGCCAGTCTGTCCCGTTAGGCGGGGCGTGGGCCAGTTTGTCTCGTTTCTGGAAGTCGGTTACTCGGGTAACCTTCGATCAAGAAACGAACCGCTGCAGACGATAAGGTCGGTGCTTTAGCCGATCAGATAACGGTTCGAACTACTTGCCCGCGGGCGCGTCGGCTTTCTTCAGGTAGTCGGAAAGTTGCCGCACCACGCTGACGAAGGTCTTGGTTGCCACCGAAAGCGTGCGGTCGCGGCGGTAGGCGACTCCCAGCTCGCGCCACAGATCGGCGCCTTCGAGTTCCACCAGCTTTACGCGGCCGGCCGAGACTTCGTCGTGCGCAAATGACGCGCTTACCAGCGATATGCCGAGATCGGCGGCGACAAAGCTCTTGATCATCCCCAGGCTGGGCAACTCCATCCTGACTTTCAGTTCGCTGTTGTACTCGCGGAATAGTTTGTCGAGCAGGCGGCGCGTGTGTCCGGTCTTGGGCAGGAGTAGAGGTTGTTTCACAACATCGGCAACTCGCGCCGATTTGAGTTTGGCCAAAGGATTTTTCGGGCTCACCATCAGCATCAGCCGGTCGCGATAAATCGCTTGTACCTTCATGCTGGGAGACTGCACCGGCAAGCTGATAATGCCGACATCCAGCGATCCGTTTTCCAGCTTCTCGACAATCTTGTAGGTAAAGTTGCGATAGATGCTGATCTGCACATCGGGATAGCGGCGGCAATATTCGCCGAAAACTTCCGGCAAAACATAAAGGCACGTGGCTTCATTTGCGCCCACCAAAAGCGTGCCGCGCGGCGTATGCCCGTGGTCGGCGACGGCGACGAGCGACTCGTCGCGCAGCTTTTTCATACGCAAGGCGTAGTCGTGAAACACCTCACCTGCGGGCGTGAGCTTTACAGTCTTGCCAGAGCGGTCGAGCAGGCGATCGCCGTACTCCTGCTCGAGCTGCCGGATTTGCGCGCTCACCGCGGACTGCGAGCGAAATACTTTTTCGCCGGCGCGCGAGAAACTGCCTTGCCGGGCGACTTCCAGGAAGGTTATGAGCTGATCGAAATCCATGCCATTCGTGGGGGAATTATAGCGGACTTCACTGCTTGAACGGATGTGCAGCGAAGAAGCTTTGTGGACATTCTTACTGGACCACCACGCTTTGCGCAGAAACTGATTCGCGATTGTAGCCGCGGGCTTCTTCCGCGGCGAGACGCGAGAGAATCGGCGTCCAGGCTTCTTCGACCGAGCACGGCGGGACCACAGGCTCGAGCCGCATCAACGGCAGAGCAGAGTGGTAAAGCAGACCGGCCGCGCGCGGACTGCCAGTTAATTGCGCGTGACGCTGCAGGATGCGCCGCAGCCAGACTTCTTCCCAGGCTTCGATTGGAGCAACACGCACGGAATCGTAGTTCAGCCGGTTGTCATTATCGTGCTCGCGTGTGCGCAGGATATAGGCAAGCCCCCCGGTCATGCCCGCGCCGAAATTAGCTCCGGCCGCGCCCAGAATTATCACGACTCCCGCTGTCATGTATTCGCACCCGTGCCGCCCCACGCCTTCCACTACGGCGAGCGCTCCGCTATTGCGCACCGCAAATCTCTCGCCCGCGCTTCCCGCGACAAACAATTCGCCTGACGTTGCGCCATAAAGCACGGTGTTCCCAACCAGCACATCGCCGCGCTCGGAAGCCTCGGTTCCAGCAGTGATCGCAATGCTACCGCCGCACAAGCCCTTGCCGACATAATCGTTCGCCTCTCCGGTGAGTCGAAAGTTCGCACCCCGAATCAGA
>JASICF010000607.1 GCA_030044775.1 Candidatus Sulfotelmatobacter sp.
AGGGCTGTCATCACCTCTTGGCCGACAGCTTTTGCCTGAATGCGATCAATCAGTTCTTTGACGACTTTGAAGTTGACATCGGCTTCGAGCAGGGCGAGTCGGATCTCCCGCAGAGCCTCGGCGATATTTTCTTCGCTCAGGCGCGCCTGTCCACGAAGCGACTTGAACGCGCGTTGCAGTTTTTCCTGAAGATTCTCGAACATGATTGGAAAAATTATTTTAGCAGCCTGCAGCGTGGCGCGTGTGGCCCACCCAGGTGCTGCTAACCTCAACTGACGTCTAGATAAACGCCTGGCGACTCAAGTCATCCTCCCTTTTAGACGCCATTGGCCAAAAACACGAAAATCATTGCCTCGCCGCAGCCTCGTGCTCACCGAACAGGTCAGCGGTCGAACAGTGCAGTGCTTGACAAAACCCGCCACTTCCATATGTGTGCAAAATGTTGCACTTTGCCCTGGTCAAGCTCGTCTAAGTCGAATCCCGGTGGTTTGATTCTGGCCTCCGGATTGCCCCTGTAGCAGGCCAGAAGCCTTGCTAGTCGGGCATTTCGCGAGTCGCTTGGGAATCCAAGCGATTTTCCCCCGGATAAGGATCAAGCGATGAAAACTCTACTTTGCGCACTTTGTTTGCTTTTTGCCACAGCCGCTTTCGCACAGAATGCTCCGATTCTGAGCAATCTTCCTCAGCCCGTGGTGATGATGGATCATCCGCAGCGCGCCGCTCAGCACTCCATGGCGCAGGAAACAACCCTGCTTGACACTTCGGTCTACACGTACGCAAAGGGGGAAGTGCCGCTTTCCGAACTGGGGTTCATCGAGCACGAAACTCCGCTCGGTGATGTCGCCCGTGCCGTCCGGAAAGAACGCGCCGCCATGGCCACGAAACCGGTTAAGGTTTTAGATAAGTAGGAATCCAACGTCGATTTGCTCAAAAAGGCAGCCAGTTGCGCGTGCCCTCGCTCGATCCCCTGCTGCCGGTCAGCCAATTGTCGCCTAAGGCTTTTGCGTGGGCCGAAGGCTGATCTCGCTGATGAACGATTGCGGATTCTGCGTGACCAGCATTGCTACCGCGTGGGCGACGTCTTGAGGTTGCAGCATTCTTGATGTGTCTTTGCCTTCGTGCGGGCTCAACTCGGTATTGGTGGAACCGGGACAGATTACCGACACGCGGATGTTGTAGGCTCGCAGTTCCTCCGCCAGCGAGTAACTCAATCCATTTAATCCCCATTTTGATGCGGCGTAGGCCGCGCCGTTGGGCAGTGGGTTTTTTCCGGCGAGAGACGAGATGTTGATGATGTGACCAGAGCGCGCCGCAATCATCATCGGCGCGAATGCCCGCGTCATGTAGTAAACGCCGCGCAGGTTTGTATTCAGGATATGGTCCCACTCTTCCGGCGGGAGGCGGTGAAGCGGTCCGCCGAATCCACCGATGCCCGCATTGTTCACCAGGATATCCAGTCGTCCGAAAGCAGATTCGATCTGGCGGGCGGCCTTTTCTACCGAGGGCAGATCGCTCACGTCGCAGGGAATGACCTCGGCTCTGCCGCCGGATTTCACGATCGCCTGCGCCGTCGATTCCAGCGCCGAGCGAGTACGTCCGCAAAGCACTGTCAGCACTCCAAGATTCGACAGCTCGCGAGCAATTGCCGCCCCGATGCCACGCCCCGCTCCGGTAACGACGGCTACTTGTGCCTTCAGAGGATTGCCACTCATAAAGAGCTGCTCATCTTGGAACCGCAATTCGGAGTGCGGAAGAACCATCTTCCGAGTTGTACAACAGCATCCTAGTACAATGCGGATGGCCGTGCGAGAGGGAAGCGCTTGCCTTGGAAAGAGGAGGTACTTATAATCCGGCCAACCCCGGATGCGGGGTTATTTGCGATAACGTCCCACAGGTCGTCCTTTTTCCCGGATCCGGCCAGCAAGCGACGCGCTTTCCAGCATGACTTGGAGAGCGACTATCTGTCCGAGTAGAATGCATCCACAAGTTAAAGAATGATTGTTTCGCGAAATCGTCGATTCGGAAAGAGCTAAGGAGCCATGCTGATGAAAAAGATTCTGGTCACGGTTGTGCTCGGCGCTGCATCCATGTTGTGGGCCGGGAACCCCGCTACCTCGGCGCAACCGGCGCAAGAGCAAGCAACTCAGGGGCAAGCGCCAACATCGTCTCCGGCGCAAGCGCCGGCTGCCCCGGTTATTAAGGACCCTGCCGAGTACAACGCCTACATGGGCGCCATCCAGCAGAAAGACCCCGCCGGGCAGATCAGCGGGCTGGAAGCCTATCTGGTGCAGTATCCGAACAGCGTGATGAAGGTTGCCGCCTTGCAGACTCTGATGCAGGACTATCAGCAAACCAACAATCAGGCAAAGACAATTGAAACGGCTCAGAAACTCGTCACGGTCGACACGTGCAACGTGCGCGCGCTTGCTTTACTGTCGTACATCGACCGACTGAAGGCACAAGGCGGGGATGCGAACGCCAAGCAGGATTTGGTTGACGCCCAGAAATATGGCCAGAGCGGGTTAGAATGCCTGCCAAAATTTACCAAACCCGCGGGCACTGCCGACGCGGAATACGACAAAATGAAAAGCCAGATGGATGGTATTTTTAACGCCGCCATCGGCATCGCCGATCTGACCGACAAAGATTATGAAGGCGCCAGAAAGACCTTGCGGGCTGCTGAGGATAGCACACCCGACGAACAGAAAGACTTCAGCGTAGTGTATCCTCTTGCCCTCGCGTACGCGGGTCCAAATCCTCCTCAGGCGAATGTCACTGTCGATCCGATCGATTCGATCTGGTTCGCGGCTCGCGCCTCAGTGGTTGCACCCAACCCGCAATATCAACAGCAGATCGAAAAGTATGCCAAGAGCCAGTACATGAAATACCACGGAGGGGATGATGGCTGGAATGACGTTCTGACGGCGGCCAAGGCCAGCGCCGATCCCCCCTCCGGTTTCGCGATCAAGCCCGCGCCCACTCCGGCCGAGCAGGCTCATGCGATGGTAGGCTCAACAACGCCCGACAAGATGGACTTTGCAACCTGGCAGTTTATTTTTACCAACGGTTCGAAGGATGACCAGGACGCGGTCTGGAATGCGATCAAGGGCAAAGCGGTGCAGATGCAGGGAACCGTGATTCACGCCACCGCGACGGAATTCGATATAGCGGGCAGCTCGGACGATATCGATGCCAAGAAGGCAGACATCACGCTAATGTTCGCGGACAAAGTTCCCGTGCGCCTCATTCCAAAGGATGGTTCAAGTCTCGACTTTCAAGGAGAGCCATCTTCCTACACGCCGAGTCCGTTCATGATGACCATGGATAATGGCAAGCTGCTGAAGGCTGCGGCTCCGACTCCGGCGAAGAAACCGGTGCACCACAGCGGTCAATAGAAGCCGGATGAAATGAAAATAGGCAGCCATGGTGGCTGCCTATTGTTGCTTTCGAAGCGTCGAGTTTCGTTTTCTCGCTTTGCCTCTCGCCTGGAACTCTCTTTAGCGCACAGCTTTCTTGTCAAACGTCATGGGGCGCGCGCTCCGCGGCGGACGCTTCGCTCCCTCGCGAAGCTGGCGGACATCGATCTTGAGTTCGTCGATGGTGCGGCTCAGGGTATTGCGGTGCATGCCCAACTCGCGCGCGGCGCGGCATTGGTTTCCTTTATTCTCCTGAAGAACGGTAAGGATGAAACGCTTTTTGAATTCGCGCACACCTTCGGAGTAAAGGATATTGCTTTTGTACATCTGAAGAATAAGTGCTTCCAGTTGATCTTTCACGGTAGGTCTCTCTCTCGTAGATGTCGTGTGTTCTTGCTTCGCGCGATGCAGCTACTTATCGCGGCCAGCTGCAGGCGGGTTCAAATGATTCGGAGCCCGATGCAGGAAATCTAATCCTTCATAGAACCGCGCCCGCAATTCCGAGGGCGCCAGCCAGATGGCGGCCCTTCCCGCCACTAAGAAATAGGGCGCCAGCTCTGAACTCGTCAGCCACTGTGAAGTCGGCGTAAACGCGGTCATACCCATCAGTATTACGGACACCAGCAAGGCGCCCTTCAGAACGCCCAACAATGCTCCCATGAATCGGTCAAAACCGCTTAGGCCGGCAGCTTTCATCAGCTTGCGCATCATCCTGCCGAGCAGGCTGAACAGGAACAGGATCGCAAGAAAAATAAACAGAAACGCCAGAACCTCAGCCACCAACTGCGATTTCAAAAACGTTGTCAACCATGCCGCAAACCGCTTGTAGCGCCACGCGGCTAGCACGTAGCCGACAATCAAGCCAGCCACGCTGAAGGCCTCCGCAAAGAAGCCGTGCATGGCGGCCAATATTACATTCAAAATCACGACCGCGACAATCACCCAGTCGACCGCGGTCATGTCATTCTCCCGCGTTCCGTTTTGCGGACGGTCCCGCCGCTAAGCATCCAACAATCGGCGGCCCGTAATCCGGGAGTAAGCGTCCAAATACTTCTCGCTGGTGCGCGCCGCAACCTCGGCCGGCAGAGCCGGTGCGGGGGGTTGTTTACTCCAGCGGATTTGTTCGAGGTAATCACGCACGTACTGCTTGTCGTAAGATTCCTGCGAGCGGCCGGCTTCGTACTTGTCGGCTGGCCAGAAGCGTGAAGAATCGGGCGTCAAGACCTCATCGGCCAGCGTAATACCATGCCCGGTGCGGCCAAACTCGAATTTCGTATCGGCGATGATGATACCGCGCTGCCGGGCGTAAGCCGCAGCTTTCTTGTAGATTCGCAGCGTGAGATCGCGCAGGTGACTGGCCGTTTCGGTACCCAGGATTTCGCACATGCGCGAAAAAGGAATATTTTCATCGTGCCCAGTCGTTGCCTTGGTGGCAGGCGTGAAGATCGGCTCTGGGAAGGCCTCCGATTCTCGCAAGCCCGGCGGTAGCTCGATACCGCATACTTTTCCCGACGCCTTATATTCCTTCCATGCAGATCCGGAAATATAGCCGCGGACCACGCATTCTACAGGGAACATCTCCGCGCGCTGAACAATCATGGAGCGACCGCGGAGTTGATCGTCATATTTCCTTAAAGCTTGCGGATAACGATCTACATCCGCCGTCACCAGATGGTTCGGCACAATGTCAGAAAGAAAGTCGAACCAGAAAAGCGAAATCTGGGTGAGCACTCTTCCTTTGTTTGGTATGCCGGTGGCAAGCACATAATCGAAGGCGGAAATACGGTCGGTAGCCACGAAGAGCAGCCGGTCGTCATCGAGTTGATAAACGTCGCGGACTTTGCCGCTGGTTAGAAGTTGGAGATCGGGGAAATCGGTTTGAAGAATGACAGGATCAAGCAGATTCGAGGTCATATCGAAATTTTACAGGTAAAGAGCGAGGCGTATTTTAGCCCCTCAGAATTTTTTGTCAATCGAAAGACGCTTGGAACGCGCGGCAGGCTTTGTATCCCATTGAGGATACAAATGTTGCGAACGAAAAAACGCGGGCGAATCAGTCGATGGGGCGCGATCGAGCGTTTGCCTTGTGGAAAAGCTGAGGATGAGAGTGGATATTTAGGAAGCGACGGTAAATGGTACGGGAACCGTTCCCGTGGCGCTGGTTTTCCGGGCGTTTCTAAGCTTTCCTGCTATGCCGCTCCGAACCTCACCGACACCAGTTTCGATACACCCGGTTCCTGCATCGTCACGCCGTAAAGCACCGGCGCAATGCTCATGGTTTTCTTGCTGTGCGTGATGAGCACAAATTGAGTTTGCATGCTCATCTCTTTTACCAGTTCCATGAATCGGCCCACATTCGCCTCGTCCAGCGGCGCATCGACTTCGTCGAGAATGCAGAACGGGCTCGGTGTGTATTGAAAAATCCCAACCAGCAGAGCCAGGGCGGTAAGCGCCTTTTCACCGCCGGAAAGCAGCAATACACTTTGCAATCGCTTGCCCGGCGGAGAAGCAATTACGTCGATTCCACTCTCGGCAGAATTCTCTTCGTCGGTCAGTTTCATAAATGCGTTGCCGCCGCCGAAAAGCTTCTTGAAAGTGGACTGGAAATTGTCGTTGATCCGTTCGAACGCCTCGCGGAATTTCTGCCGCGAGATTTCGTCGATCTCGCGAATGGTTGCAGTCGTATTTTCAATCGACGAAATAAGATCCTTGCGTTGCCCTTCGAGGAAAGTATGCCGTTCGCTGGTCTCGCGGTATTCCTCCAGAGCCATCATGTTGACGGGACCCATCGATTCCAGTTTCGTCCGCATCTCACGGTAAGACTCGTCGCTGGCTGCAAGTTCCTCGCCGCTCAGCCGGGCAATCTCGCTGTCGGCGAGCAAAATATCGCGCTCAATTCCAAGCTCATTCAGGCAGGTTTCCGCCATGTGCATCGCATCGGCTTGCAGCTTGGCGCCAGCGGCATGCAGCTCGCCGCGACGGTCGCGGGCGGCGTCGACGAGGGGGCGCGCGCTGCGCAGTTGTTCATCGATTTCGGCCAGGCGCGCACGGATTTGG
>JASICF010000608.1 GCA_030044775.1 Candidatus Sulfotelmatobacter sp.
TGAAAAGAAGGCCGAGAAAAAAGAGAAGAAGTAGATGCTCGTGTGGGGACAGCCGCCCTCGGCTGTCCGGCCGGGCGCAGCCCGGCTCGTTCCGGGGGAAAGCAAGGCGTGAAACTGATCGTCGGTCTCGGCAATCCTGGCATCGAGTATCAGTTCACGCCGCATAATATTGGCTTTCTCGCGGTCGACCGGATTGCGGGCGAGCACGGAGTTGAGATCAGGAACCGGCGATGCCGGGCTCTGACCGGGAAACTGACGATCGGCGATCAGCAGGCGCTGCTGGCCAAGCCGGAAACCTTCATGAACCTGAGCGGTTTGTCGGTTCGGGAGTTGCTGGCGGAGTACGAGGCGAAGCCGGAGACGGACCTGATCGTAATTCAGGACGAGCTGGATTTTCCTCTGGGCACGTTGCGGATTCATACTCGGCGCAGCTCGGCCGGGCATAACGGGATTGAGTCGATTATTGGTGCATTAGGCACGCAGGATTTTTTGCGTATCCGGATCGGCGTTGCGCCCGAGCATAAAGTGGAAGACGGCAAAGAATATTTGCTCGCGCCGATGCGGAAGAAAGAGTTGGCTGTTGTCGACGAGATGCTGGACACCGCGGCGGAAGCAGTGACAGCCATTTTGACGGACGGACCGGCAGCGGCCATGAACCGGTTCAACAGGAAAGGGAGTGATCAGTGATCAGCGGCTAGTGGTCGGCACTCCTGCGGATCCTTTGACCACTAACCTCTGGCCCCTGGCCACTGATTTTGGAGATGCAAATGAATCGTACTTATGAATTGATGTTTATCGTCCGGCCTGATATGGCGGATGAAGACCTCGACAAGCTGATTTCGAATCTGGAGTCAACCGTGACTTCAGCGTCCGGAACGATGAAAAGTGTCGAGCGCATGGGCAAGCGTCGCCTGGCCTATATGGTCCGTAAATTTCGCGAGGGCGTTTATATTCTGCTGACCGTCGAGGGCGCGGGGTCGGTGGTGCACGAACTGGAGCGCCGCCTTCGCGTAACTGAACCGGTGATTAAGTTCCTCACCGTTCGTATTGACGAGGAGCAAAAGCGCCTGGAGAAGATCAAGAAGCTGCGCGAAGCGCGCAAGAAACTGAGCGCGCAGCCGGCTGCCAGCGCGGAGGAAGCGCCGCTGACTCCGGCTACTGAGACCACGGCAACGGCTTAGGAATTTTTGCTGGCCACTGATCTTTGCTGGCCACTGATCTTTGCTGGCCACTGATCTTTGCTGGCCACTGATTCGAGAAGGAGCGTTATGACTGAAGAGAACAAGACTGCATCGCCGGTCATGGACCGGCCTCCGCGACCCGCCGGAGAAGGCTCGCGTCCGGGAGGAGATCGTCCCCGGTTCGGAGGGGGCGCAGGGCGTTCGGGGCCCGGCGGGCCTTCACGAGAAGGCGCGCGAAAATTTTTCCGGCGCAAAAAAGTGTGCAAGTTTTGCACGGAGAAAATCGCCGACATCAATTACAAGGATTATCGGCTGCTCGGCCAGTTCGTGGCCGAGAGCGGCAAGATCGTGCCGCGGCGCCTGACCGGCGTTTGTTCGCCGCACCAGCACCGGCTGGCAGTCGCCATCAAGCAGGCGCGCAATATCGCGCTGCTGCCATTTGCCGGGAGAGTGCAGTAAGGGCATTGTTGATTGTTGATTGTTGATTTCCGATTGTTGTTGAAGTCCAACCGCGAGCGGACATACTTTCAATCACAATCAAAACATCAGCAATCAGCAAATCGCGCGAGAAGCCGAAGCCGAAGCCGAAATCTGATCAGATATTGGAGCCATGATGGAAGTCATTCTTAAAGAAGATGTAAACAAGCTTGGATCGCGCGGCGACGTGGTGAAAGTTGCCGAGGGCTACGGGCGCAACTATCTTCTGCCTCGTAAGCTCGCCATCGTCGCCAACGAAGGAAACAAGGCCGTCATCGCACAGATGAAGGCCGCGGCTGTGCGCCGCTCGGCCAAGGAAAAGGCCCAGGCCGAAGAGTTGGCGAAGCAGTTCGACGGTCTGTCAGTTTCATTCCAGCGGCGCTCGGGCGAGCACGATCAGTTGTTTGGCTCGGTCACTTCCGGCGATATCGCCGAAAGCGTTGCGAAAAAGGGAATCAATCTTGACCGCCGGCAGATTCAGTTGCACGATCCTCTGAAAACCCTGGGCGAGTTTACCGTTCCGGTGAAGCTGCACAAGGACGTGACTGCGCACTTGAAGGTCGTGATCGAGAAGGAAGTGGTCGCTGAATAGTGGGGGCGTTCGCGCTCCGCGGCCTCAGATCTTAAGGATTCTTCTTTGCCGCTTCAATCAGCGGCCGCAGCGCGTCCACCGAAACTCCCAAGGTGCCGCCGGAGAATCCGTCGATGTAAGCGGAGTTCACTCCAATCACTTCCGCGTGTGACCCGAATACCGGGCCACCGCTGCCGCCGTGCGCCGTGGTCGCGTCATAGATCAGCTTGTCACCCACCACATCGCCGAGGTGACCGCAGGTAGTCGAAGGACGAATCAACGAAAGAGCCGCCAGTTCACTCGCCTCGGTGATATCGCTATGCCGGTAAGCAAGTCGCTGGTAAATGCCGCTCGGCGACTTCGCCACCATGCCCGCAATTCCCATCGGGTAGCCAACCACCGTCACCGGTTCTCCCGGAAGTGAGACTCCTTTTGCCAGGGGCAACAAGGAAAGTCCACGCACTGCACTTTTGTCTTCGATTCGCAACACTGCCAGATCTTCCGACGAGGAAACTGCGCCGGGCGTTAAATTCACCGGAGTCGGCGAGCCCGGGAAGAAAACCACCATGCTTTCCAACCTTGGCGATGCACCGCGGCGGATCAGTGCTTCTGCTTCGCTGTCTCCATACCAGGGTTCGGCAACATGGCGGTTTGTCGCCAGAAGCCCATCGCCAACTAGAAAT
>JASICF010000609.1 GCA_030044775.1 Candidatus Sulfotelmatobacter sp.
TTCGGAATGACATCTTGTTAAACAAACTTTTCACCGAGGCTTCTGCCCTGATTCGGGATGACATGGGATTTAGCCGGTGGTTTGCGGATTGGTGCTAGGCTAAACAATGGAGGTAACGGCGATGCATCTCTTTGTCTTTGCGGCGTTGTTCTTTCCTATCTTCGGATTTGGCTTCGTGATGTACTTCCTCCCGTCGATAATTGCGCTGGCGCGCAGCAAACGCGATATTGCGGGGATCATCCTGCTGAATTTTTTTCTGGGATGGACGATGATCGGGTGGGTGGTTGCGCTGGTTTGGGCGGTAAAGACGGATGTCCCAGTGGTCGCGCGGTGAGTCCAGCGGGTAGCGAGCGGATTGACCGGAATATGGATTTCGGACCGAACCGTTTTCTTAGCGCCCTGTTTGTAAGCGGGCTTCTGATTGTGACTCTAGTCGCGGGGCTGGCGGGCTGCACGCATCCGAGTGAAGCGGCACAACCGGATGCCGCAACACGGTTGCGAATGATTCCCGAGGCGGATGCCGCGAAATATCCGCCGCTCCAGGAGGGAAAACACTGGAGCAACCCGTATCTGGTGATCCGGCGGGACGACGTTGGGCTGCTCAGCGATGTGGCGGCGAACGAAGAGCAGTTGCTGAAGCCGGAAGAGGTTTTGAAGACGCTGGCGCAACTGCCGGCGCAGGCGTGGCCGTACGGGCGGGCGGTGGCGATTCTGGTAGACGACAAGAACGCGACATCGGAGCAGGACAAGGCGTCGTTACGGCGAAACCGGGGGATCGTAGAAGGCGATCTGGAAATGGCACACGTCGCGATCCGATGGATTACCAACTCCTGAGCACGATTCAGACAGAGTTTCCGATCAGGCAAACTCTCCAAGATGAAAATCTGCAGAACGATACGAGAAATGCGGGAGCAGTGTGACGCGATGCGGCACGGCGGGAAGCGACTGGGACTGGTGCCGACGATGGGAGCACTGCACGAGGGGCATCTATCGCTGGTGCGGGCTGCGAAAAGGGCTTGCGAGGTGGTGGCGGCGTCGATTTTTGTGAATCCGACGCAGTTTGGGCCGAACGAGGATTTGGCGAAGTATCCGCGAAATTTCGAGCGGGACTGCGAGCTGCTTGAAAAAGAAAAAGTGGAACTGCTGTTTGCGCCGACGGTGGAGGAGATGTATCCGAAGGGTGTGGTGACGTGGGTGACGGTGGAGGGATTGAGCGAGCGGCTAGACGGCAGGTCGCGGCCGGGACATTTCCGAGGAGTGGCGACGGTGGTAGCGAAGTTGTTTGATATTGTTCGGCCGGACGCGGCTTTTTTCGGGCGGAAGGACGCGGCACAGGTTGCCGTTATTCAAAAGATGGTAAGAGATTTGAATTTCGGAGTGGAAATTGTCGCGTGTCCGATTGTGCGGGAGCGGGATGGATTAGCGTTGAGCTCGAGGAACGTATATCTCGATGCGGCGCAGAGGGAGCAAGCGCTGGCGTTGCATCGCTCGCTAACGCGGGTGAGAAAGATGTGGGAAACCGGGGAGAAGAACGCGACGAGATTGATAGCGGCAGGCCGCGACGAGATCGGGCGAGAAGGAACGGTGCGGCTCGATTATTTTGAGATCGTCGATGCAGAGAATCTGGATGCGGTGACAAGTGCGGAGCGAGGGACGCTGGTGGCAGTGGCGGGGTTCGTGGGAATGACGCGCCTGATCGATAATGTTGTGCTGGGCGAATCGCAATGAGCGACCAGACGAAGAGGCGGATCAGCGATCGGCGGACATGGGTGAAGGGCTGGAGGCAACTTGCGCAGAGGGATCTTGCGGGTGCAAGCTCTGACGGACCATGTTCTCGATTTGCGACCAGAGACGTGGATCGCATTCGGTTTGCATGTGGCCGGGGGTAAGAATCCGGTCGGCCCAGGAAGCCTGGGGACAGTCGATGGGATTTCTGCGATAGTCCAGAAGGTAGTTCCCAAGGATCGCAGTCCTGGCGGGATTGGCCGCGGAAATGCGGCGACGGCCGTGAACGAGACCGTGCGGTTGATAGAAGTTGATCGCCTCATCGACATTCGGCGGGATGATTGAATCGTTCTGCCAGAGTTTGGCAACGCTATCGACCTGCACGGTGAGCAGGACGGGCACATCTTTGCGCTGCAGATCGCGAGCGAGCATAACGGCGGCGGCGGCTCCCCAGCTTTGTCCAAATAAGACAATATGGGCGCGAGATTTCTCTTGCGGAGAAAGGACGCCGTCGTGGTTGGTATCCAACAGGCGGAGGATCGCAGAGTAGGCGCTCTTGCGGTGACGGTTTTCAAAAACCCGGACATAGGTTCCGGGCGGGAGGGTTTCGCGTATGTGCCGGGCGAGTTGAACCACGCCGTGATGCGGATTATCGCGGTTGACAAAGCCACCGACGAAACCGACGACGATGTTTTCGGCAGAGGGAGCGGATTCGAAGGTGCGCGAGCCGCTTTCGAGGGCGCGGGCGGACGGCACCGTGACTGAGGCCACGATGAACGAGGCGAAGGCGATGCGAAATACCGCCGAGGAACTCATGAACGCTCCCAAGCACTGAGATGAACGGCTTCGATTCGAGGATGCCGAAAAAAACGCGACGCGGGTCATGTTCTTCTATTCCGTCTATCGGCTACAAGCCAAATGCCTTGATGGGCAAGGCGTCTGACGTATTACTCCGCGGGACAGTGTACACCGGAGGTCAAGAGTGGTGGATGGGGGCAAAGGGCTCTAGCGCATAGGGATGTCTCGGAGGGTTGGTTACCGAATGGCCAGCCCAATGAAATCTACTTTCGATGAGAGACGAAGCGGTTGCTCCCGAGGAGGTAGCGCAAGGGATGAGCGGCGGCTTTGGTGATGCCAATGCGAGGGGTGATCTGGATGGCGTGGGAGCGAAAGCCATCGTCGGCGATCCAGAGGCCGGAAGCAGGCGAGGTGAGATCGCGGCCATTGTCGCGAGCCCGGGTAATGCCGAAGGCTTGAGCCAGGCGGCCGGGGCCGGTGGTGAGCTTTGGGAGATCGCGCGGGCTGTGGAGGGTTATGCCGCGAGCGCGGGCCATCTCTTCGATTCCCTCGATCGGCTCGACGGCGCGAAAGAGAACACCGCCGGCTTTGCCTTCCGGTTCACAGGAAACATTGAGGCAATAGTGATTACCGTAGATGAAATAGATGTAGGCGTAGCCGGGAGGGCCGAAGAGAACGGAATTGCGAGGGGTGCGACCCGCTGCGGAGTGGGCGGCAGGATCATTTTGTCCGAGATAAGCCTCGACTTCGACGATGCGGGCGGAAAGGGGTGTGTTTTCGCTGGAGCGGATGAGAAGTTTGCCGAGAAGATCGCGGGCGACGCGGCGCGGGGAACGGGCGAAGAAGGCGCGCGGGAGGGGTTGGGGATCCGCAGACACGGGACGAGTTTAGCTGAAATGTTGCAAGCGCGCGGAGGCGTAATGGAGTCAGGGAGTGAAAGATTCACCCGAGATCCCCGTTCGACGCGCTCGCTTCGCTCCCTTGCTCAGGGCAGGCCCTCGCCTCGCTGGTAAGAGCACGAGGCTTCGGGATGACGCCATCATCGGCATAACGATTTCCAGGCTTGGGCTCGCCGCGGCCCGCACGGCGCTCAAGCTTCGATCAGGATGACAATCAGGGCTAGGCGGCGCCCTTTTGAGACTCTTTCAAATAGGCGAGGACTTCTTCCGAGTGGCCTTCGGGTTTGACTCTGGGAAAAATGTGCTGAATCTTGCCATCGGGGCCGATGATAAAAGTGGTGCGGACGATGCCCATGATCTTCCGGCCGTACATGTTCTTTTCCTGCAGGACACCGAAGGCATCGGCGACTTTTTTGTCGGCATCGGCGAGCAGCGAAAACGGCAGCTTGAATTTTTCCTGGAACTTCTTCTGCGCTTTGGGTGTGTCGGGGGATATGCCGAGTAACACGGCGCCGGTTTTTTGCATCTGTTTGAAGGTATCGCGAAAACTGCAGGCCTCGACGGTGCACCCCGGAGTATCGGCGCGAGGGTAGAAATAGAGCACGACGGTCTTGCCTTTGAGGTCTTTGAGGGAAATTTCCTTCCCG
>JASICF010000610.1 GCA_030044775.1 Candidatus Sulfotelmatobacter sp.
GTTGAAGCGGAGCACTGCTCGAATCCGGTGGATGCCGTCGAGCAGGTCACCACGCAATCATTTCAGATCGTTATCACAGACTGGAAAGACCAACCGGAAGCCGCATTCCTTCTGAAGACTGCCCGCGACCTGAAGGCAGCGGCACGGCCGTTAACGCTGGCAATCGTCAATGAAGAGGCACGGCCTCATGCTCTACAGGCGGGGGCTAATTCAGTTCTGCTGAAACCGATCCGTCCGGAACAGGTTCGGGACACAATGAGCACGGCGTGCCAGCTATTGCAGTCGAAATTTCAAGCGGGCCCGCCTGCAGCGACGCGGACGCCATGGCAGGGCACAGGCTCTAACGCCGGAGGAGCAAGCGCCGCAGCCTCTGCACCTGCTCCCGCTTTCACGGCTCAAGCCCCGGAGAAACTTCGCGCGGGAGAATTTCTTCAGTCAACCGGACCCGCACCGGGATCGCAGTTCGACACGGAAAGCGAAGTGCGCGATGCGATTGAGGCTTCCAGCGTCTCGGTTGATTCGCTCACCGAGCTCGAGCCCATGGCTGCTGCCGTCCAGGAGGTTCCAGAAGCGAAACCAGAGCCGAAGGAAGCGCTGACGGGGTGGGCGGCCTTACAGGCGCGGCTGTCGAAGTCGGCGCCGGCACCGCTCAAGGACGCGCCCGCGAAGGGCGAACTGATCTCGTATGACGATCCATCGTCTCTTGCGCCAGCGGGGACAAGCGAATTCGAGAGTCTTCCCACGCCGGCTGTGAAGCAGCCGGTCGCGGCGCAGAATGTGGCGAAGATCGTGCCGAGAGAAGAAGCTGCGGTATCGCGAGCAGCTGGCGAATTGGAAGACGAAAATGCCGAAATAGCATCCGTGAGGCCGCGTGCAAAGCACGGCAAGACTCTTGTTTTAGGGTTTGCTGTGGTGAGCATAATACTTGTAGCGCTGCCACGAACCCGAGAAAAGCTGAGGGCGTTCTCGCGCACGGGTGCACGCGCGGCGCTGCGGTGGCTGAACCCGCCACCTCCGCCGATGCCGCAAACGGTAACGCAGCACGACAGCTTTGGCCAGCCTGACGACGAATATAAGCTGCCGGCAACGGCCAATATTCCGGATTCGACCACCGATCCATCGAAGATCGAAGTAGTTCCGGTGGTGGATCCAACTGCGAAACCCGATAAGTCTGCGGGAGCCAATGCCGGACAAACACAAGCTGTAGCGGGGACAAATGGAGCCCAGCCGGGTGGCGAGCAATCCGCAGCGTCGAGTCAAAACGGTGCGCCCGATCAGAATGCGCCGACATCAACGCAGAATTCGCAGAATCCGGCGGTTGTCCCTCCGATCGGGAATCCGGTTGCCGGCGCAATAGGGAATACAGCAGCGAGTTCGGGAACGACGTCTCCAGCAACTCTCGGCACTGTAACGCAGCCTCAACCGGCCCAGGCTCAATCTGCGTCGAGCCAACCGACTGCACTTCCGGCATCCCCACCGCGGCCATCCGGACCAGTCGCGCAGCCAACACCGGCACAAGATGCTCAGCTTGGCTCAGCCTCCCCGCCGGCCGCACATAGCAGTCCGACGCCACAGGTTTCGGCATCGCAATTAGCCGGCATTCCTTCCAGCCTGAAGTCCCAAGTGGGCTCCACAGCGCCAGACATGAGCGGTGTAAAACCGGACGATTCGTCGCAATCGTCGATTGAACCGGTAACGCTGCCCGAGTCGGAGTTGCGCGCGCTGCTGATACAAGCCACCGATCCACAATATCCGGAAGCGGCAAAGGCGAGTGGGCAGCAGGGCAGCGTGGTTCTACAAGTACTGATCGGAGCCAATGGCGCCGTCCAGGATGCCAAATTCGTGCAGGGATCGTTTGTCTTTGCGCGCGCCGCCATCGATGCCGTAAAGCAGTGGCGCTACAAGCCGTATTCCATGAACGGGCGCGCAGTCTCCGTGCAGAGCGTGATCACGCTGACTTTCAAGCCTCCGGCCTGAGACTCGTTGACGGATCGATCCGGAAGCCGTCTCAATCTCGTCCGGAGAAGAGGGTTTTTCGCAGGTTACCGGCGAGGCTCGAATTAGGAGCATCGCAGGGGGAAAAACCGGCATCTACCGGATATAATGGGAACAAGTCTCTCGGGAAGTCAGTCCTTTCCAGAAGAAGAATTGAATGTCCATGAAAATTAAGGCTGCGGTTCTGGTTTCGTCGTTTGCTGTGCTGTTATTCGTCGTAGTTGGGTCGCTTGGCGGCGTCCACGCCTCCTCGAACGACGGCGCATATCAGCAGATGCAGGTTTACAGCGAAGTATTGTCGCGGGTGCAAAACGAGTACGTCGTCGATCCCGATATCCCCAAGGTCACCAACGGCGCTTTGCATGGGCTCCTCGAGTCCCTCGACCCAAACTCGAGCTACCTCGCGCCAGACGCCTACAAGGAATACAAAGCCCACAAAGCGGAAGGCCGAGGCGAGATTGGAGCCACGATCTCCAAGCGCTTTGGGTACGCCGATGTGGTATCGGTTTTGCCAGGTTCTCCAGCCGATAAGGCAGGCATTGAAGATACGGACATCTTCGAATCCATCGAGGGCAAAAGCACGCGAGACATGTCGCTTCCCGAGATTCGCGACATATTGGCTGGACCGGTCGGATCAACGGTGAACTTATCGGTTGTGCGGGCGCGGCGAGCCGAGCCAGAGAAGATGTCGATCACGCGCGCAATCGTTACCGTGCCAGTGGTTTCCGACAAGATTCTGGAGGATGGCGTCGGTTATATCAAAGCGGACGCGCTGGACAAAGGCAAGGCAGAAGAGATTGCCGCCAAAATTAAAGCGCTCGAAAAACAAGGAGCCAAGAAGCTGGTTCTCGATCTGCGGAACAGCTCAGACGGGGAGGAAAGTGAAGGCATCGCCGTGGCCAATCTTTTCCTGAATCATGGCACGATCACCTATCTCCAGGGGCAAAAATATCCGCGCGAGGCGTTTAATGCGGATCCGGCCAAAACGGTCACCTCGCTTCCGGTGGCGGTGCTGGTAAATAAAGGAACGGCCGGACCTGCCGAGATTGTGGCGGCGGCGCTTCTGGAAAATGCCCGCGGCGACGTGGTGGGCGATAAGACTTTCGGGGCGGGATCGGTACAGAAGACGATCGATCTGCCGGATGGCGGAGCAGTGATTTTGTCGGTCGCAAAATATTATTCGCCCAGCGGCAAAGCTATTCAGGATGTCGCAGTGACTCCCAATGTCATGGTTGCCGACGCGACGGATAACATCATCACGGACGATGACGATGACACGCCATCGGCCGCTGAGGGGCCAGAAACCACGCCCAAGAATGTTCCGGATGATCAGCTGCAAAAGGCGATCGAGGTATTGAAGAGCAGAGCAAGCTAGTCTTGAAAGCAGGGGTTCCGGTTGCGCACCGCAGGGTGCGCGACTTTTTTTTGCGACTAAGTTGCGGTTCAGCGTTTCGACTCGCCGTCGCGGCTCTCTGCCTGCGACCTGCCGTGCGACTACCGAAGCTCTACTCGCCCTGCTATCCTGAACCCATCTCGCCATGAAGTCGGTTGCCGAAGATCTTCCACCGATCGATATCGCCGGGGGAAAGCTGGTGGGCCGCGTGCTGGTGGGCCTGCTGCTGTTTATTTCCGCGCTGGCGGGCGCGACGGCGGGACTGCTGCTGGTCTACACCACAGATCTGCCGCAGGTAGAAGCCCTCGAGGCGTACCGTCCAAGTTCGATCACAGAGTTGTACGACGATCATGGGCGTGTGATCGGCTCCTTTGCGTTGCAGCGGCGCGTGGTCGCCAGTTACGATGATTTCCCTCCCGTGCTGCGCGATGCCCTGATTTCAATTGAAGACAAGGATTTCTACCGCCATTCGGGCATTAATTTTTGGCGAATCGCGGGAGCAGCCTACAGGGATATCCGATCCGGCGGCAGGGTACAAGGTGCGTCGACGCTCACCATGCAACTGGCGCGAAACCTGTTTCTGTCGCCCGATCGTTCGTTTCATCGAAAAGTGGAGGAGGCGCTGCTTGCGATCCAGATCGAGCGCCGCTTCACGAAGCCGCAAATCTTTACCCTTTATTCCAATCAGATTTTTCTGGGACACGGCGTCTACGGCTTCGAGGCAGCCTCGGAATTTTATTTCAGCAAGCCTGCCCGCCAGTTGACGCTTCCCGAAGCCGCACTGCTCGCCGGTTTACCGAAGGGGCCGGGTGTGTATTCGCCGATCAACCATCCGGAGCGGGCACTCAAGCGCCGGAACCTGGTGATCGATGCCATGCTTGAGGATGGAAAAATCACTTCAGCGCAGGCCGAAGCCGCCCGTTCTACGCCGCTGGTGCTGAATCTGCAGCACGACCCGAACTCGCTGGCTCCTTACTTTGTAGAGGAAATCCGGCGGTATCTGGAAACGAAGTATGGAGCCGATCAGGTGCATGAGGGCGGCCTGCGAGTTTATACGTCGCTCGACATGGATTTGCAGAAATCTGCCAACCGCGCCGTGTTGGACGGACTGGCTGCGTATGAACGCCGTCACGGATGGAAGGGACATCTTGAGAATGTCGCCTCCGAAGGAATTCCGATCGATAAATATGAGCATCCCGATTGGGAGAACGAACCGGAGGTCAACGGATATATTCACGCGGTTGTGACGTCTTCGGGCGCGGGAATTGCCACGGTGAAGTTCGGAGAGTATCTGGCGGCGATCGGGCAGGCAGATGTTGCATGGACGCAAAAGAAAATTCCGGAATTGTTACGGCCGGGAGACATCTGCTATGTCAGGATTCTGGCGCTGAATTCGAATGGCGCTGCGCGCGTGACTCTGGAACAGGATTCGGGAACACAAGGCTCGCTGGTTGCAGTCGACAATGCAACCGGTGGAATTAAAGCCCTCGTCGGCGGAAGAGATTTCAGCGAATCGAAATTCGATCGCGCGACGCAGGCGTTACGGCAGGTTGGCTCCTCCTTCAAGCCTTATGTGTACACTGCGGCGATTGACCGGGGGGCAAGCCCGGACGACACTATTCTCGATGAGCCGGTGACTTTCGAAACTGAGTCGGGGCCGTATTCGCCCCACAATTACGATGAAAAATATGAAGGCGTGATTTCTCTGCGCAGGGCGCTGGCGCAATCGCGCAATATTCCTGCGCTCAAACTTGCCGACAAGGTTGGCATCAAGACGGTCATCGACTACGCTGAGCGCTTCGGAATTACCTCCCGCATGCCACCCTATTTGCCGGTTGCGCTGGGCTCGGCCGAAATCACTCTGATGGAGCAGACTTCCGCATATAGCGTTTTCCCGAACGATGGAGTTAGGGTGCTTCCCCGCTACATAACCAAGGTCACGGATTACGAAGGACGCGTGCTGGAGGAGGATTATCCCGAAGTGAAGGATGTGGTAAGCGAGCACACAGCGCGAATCATGACCGCGATGCTGCGCGAAGTGGTGCTGCATGGAACCGGAATGGCCGCGTCGAAACTGCCCTTCCCAGTCGCCGGAAAAACTGGGACGACCAACGATTTCACGGACGCGTGGTTTGTCGGATTTTCTCCGACGATGAGTTGCGGCGTATGGCTCGGATTTGACGAAAAAAAATCGCTGGGAGACAAGGAAACTGGCACCCGCGCCGCTCTGCCGATCTGGATGAATTTTATGACCGCAGCCATGGCGGGCAAAGACCCTGGCCAGTTCCAGCCGGCGCCGAACGTTCCCGGGACGAACTTCGCGCAAAAACTTGACACGCCCGATACAGCTGTTGGAGGGGATGAAACCCAGTAAAAACGCCGACCTGGGGTGGACTTTTGCTGCGGTGTTTGAGGTGACTTCGACCGAATATGAAGCCCTTGTTTCGAATCGTGTTTCTTGCGCTGGCGATGTTGCTTGTGGCCATGGTCTCGGGCCTGATGGCCATGCGGTTTGCTATTCATGGGCAAGAGGTGCAGGTTCCGGGCATCGTCGGCATGACGCCCGCCGAAGCCGAGCGCACGCTGGCAGGACTCGGACTGGAAATGAACGTGGAGCGGCAGTATTACAGCCCGCAAATTCCGGAGGGGAGAATCATGATGCAGCTCCCGATGCCCGGCATCAAGGTTCGGCGGGGATGGGAAGTACGGGTGGCGCAAAGCATGGGGCCGCAGCGAGTTTCGATTCCGGACGTAACCGGCGAGAGCGAGCGAGCGGCGGAGCTGAACATCCGACGCCGCGGCCTGGAGCTGTCATCGACCGCGGAAATCCAAATGGCGGGAATGCCACCCAATCAAGTGCTGGCGCAAAGTCCTCCCGCAAACGCACGCCAGGTAGCGGCTCCGAGAACGAATCTTCTGATCAGCGCAGCCGCTACGCCGGCGGCATTTGTGATGCCGAGCTTCGTGGGACAATCGCTCGGCGCAGCCACACGGGCTTTACAGGATGCGGGATTCAAACTCGGAAGCGTCACGGTAGCGCCTCCTCCAACCACGCAGCCCCCAGCACCGACCTCGCCCGGAGCAGGAACATCGACTGCAACCGCGCCAACTCCGGCCCCGTCGTCGCAGCCAGTGCCAGCGAGCGTGATCGTGGCGCAAACGCCGCCGGCCGGGCAAAAGGTTCTGTCTGGCGCCGTGGTGAACTTCGAAGTGCGATGAGGAGTTGTACGATTAGCTCTTTCGCAATACGGCTGCGAAAAATCCTTCCCAGGGGTGAATACCGGGAATCGTACGAAGAAATGGCCCGCGGGTGAGAGAAGTGGTATTCGCGCAGATCAAATCGCCCTCTTGCCGAAGCCGGTCTAACTCGGTTGCGCAGTCGAGCACCCGAAACGAAGTGTTTTCCGCCAGCGCACATTCGATCACATCCTCGTTTTCTTCTCTCTCTAAAGAGCATGTGGAATAGATCAGACGGCCATCCGCGGCAACGTGTCGCATGGCTGAACGAAGAATCGCGAGCTGCCGTGCCTGCAGATCGGCGAGGTCTTCGGGCCTCAGCCTCCATTTAATTTCCGGGTTGCGCGCCAAAGTGCC
>JASICF010000611.1 GCA_030044775.1 Candidatus Sulfotelmatobacter sp.
CGCGCCATGCAGCGCCAGCGCGACGAGCGCCACCATTCCGCCAATCACGGTATACCAATCCAGGATTCCTGGATGAGCGCCGACCCTCCAATCGGTCCACAGCGGCAGAAAGAAATACCCGTCAACTCCCAGCGGAACACCGCGAATCACATTCGCCAGGGCCGCGCCGTAAAACACCGCGAGCAGAGCGCTTGAAATAAAAAACACGCCGTCGAAGAAACTTCTCCAGATGCCGGTGTCGACTTTCATCCTCAGTTCGACCGCTGTGCCTCGCATGATCAACAACCACAAAACAATCATCAGGGCGAGATAGAATCCGCTGAACGCCGAGGCGTAGAGCAGGGGAAACGCAAAGTACAGCGTTCCTCCTCCAGCCAGCAGCCACACTTCGTTTCCATCCCACACCGGACCGATACTGCGCAACATCAATTGCTTTTCCTGCTCACTCCGCGGTAGGAAAACGTGAAGGATGCCCACGCCGAGATCGAAGCCATCCAATACCACATAACCGACTAGCATGATGGCCACAAGCCAGAACCAAATAAATCCCATGTTCACTCCCTAGCCGACTGTGACGGCTGCATTGGTGGATATCGACGGCGTCTCGGTAACCGCCGGTCCATGGTCGATAATCCGGTAAACTAATACGACAAAGAGAATCGAGAGAACGGTGTACATTCCCATGAATCCGAGCAGAGTAAATAACGTGTTGCCCGCAGACACATATTTCGAATAGCCCTCCGGAACACGGATCAGCCCGTAAACGATCCACGGCTGACGTCCGATCTCCGCCGTCAACCAGCCTGCGGTGTTGGCGATGTAAGGAAAAGGAAAACTCAGCAGCAGTGCCCAAAGCACCCAGTGCGTATCGAAAAGTTTGCCGCGCCACAAAAGAAACACGGCGATCGCCATGATCAGCGCGAAATACGTCCCCAGCCCGGCCATGATGTGGTAGGCGTAAAAAAGCAGCGGCATGGGCGAGGGCCACTGATCGCGCGGAACTCTATCCAATCCCGTGACTTCCGCTTTTACCGTCCCGTAAATCAAAAAACTCAACACATCGTTCACCGCGATCGGATTATCGATGCGTTGCGTCACTTCATCGGGCTGGCCAATCAGCACAATAGGAGCGCCGGTCTTGGAATTGAACAAACCTTCCATGGCAGCCACCGCGGCCGGCTGGTGTTTCGCCATGTATCTGCCCTGAAAATCCCCGGTGGGAAAAATCTGCGCGACGCAGGAAATCACCCCGGCAATCACTCCCACCTTTAGGAATATTTTTCCGTGCTCGCTGAAACGGTCTTCCAGCACATAAAGCGCACCGACCGAGCACATCACGAATGAGCCGGTAATCACTGCGCCCGACATGTTATGCGCGTACTGAAGCAGCGCCCACGGATTGGTCAGAAGTCCCCAGAAACTGGTGACCTCATACTCTCCATTCGGCAAAATTCGGTAGGCGACGGGGTGTTGCATCCAGGCATTCGTCACGATAATGAAGAATCCCGAAATCCACGAGCCGGCAAAAACCAGAAACGCCGACGCCCAGTGTCCCCACGCTGACAGGCGCTTTTCGCCAAACAGGAAGAGTCCGAGAAATGCCGATTCCAGGAAAAAAGAAAAAACTCCTTCCATGGCCAGCGGCTGGCCGATCACTCCTCCGGTCACGCGCGAAAACTGCGACCAGTTGGTGCCGAACTGAAATTCCATGGGAATGCCGGTGACCACGCCCAGCAGGAAATTCACCGCAAAAATCTTTGCCCAGAAGCGCGCGGCCTGGTTGTAGCGCTCATCCTTGCGGCGAATGGCAACGGTTTTCAGCGCCACGATGAGCAGCGCCAGCCCCATGGTGAGCTGCGGGAAAAGATAATGAAATGTGATTGTGAAAGCGAAGTGAATCCGATGCAGTAAGAGCGCGTCCATAAGAAATTCCCTATTTTGTAAAGACTGCCTGAGGCGACCGTGAAAGTAATCCGCGGCCTCAAAGCTTCAAAGTTGCAGTGATCGATTCTGAGTCTTTATGGGTGTAAAAGCTGAAACCAAGCCGTCGGAAAACCTTTTCCATGGCAACGTTATCGCGCAGTATCTCGGCCATAAGCCGAGTGATCTTTTCCTCGCGCGCAATCTGAAGAGTGCGTCGAAGCAATTCCGCGCCCAATCCCCGATTCTGGTACTGATCGGTGACCAGTACCGCGACCTCGGCCTCACCGTTGTTGCGCAGCTTGTTCAACCGTCCGACTCCGAGAATTTCATGGGATCCGGCGCCTGGATTCTTGTAGTCGGCGACCAGCACCATTTCGCGGTCATAGCCGCCAAAGCAGATGCGAACCAGGCGGTCATGTTCCACGCGCCGGCGCAAACTCAGCGAAGCGAAATAGCGCAGATAGACGGTCCGGTCTGAAAGCGTTCCATGAAACGCGACCATTGATGGTTCGTCCTCCGGCCGGATGGGACGAATGGTCACTTCTGTTCCATCTTTCATCCTCCACTGCGAGACGTACTGCGTCGGATAAGGCCGGATCGCGGGCTTGGGAAGTTGCTCTGCGTTGATCGACTTGTCGTGCAGTACGATGCGGGCATCCAGCGCCAGCAAACGTTCCGGTGAGGCGATCAGCGGGTTGATTTCGATTTCTGAAATCCACGGCTGCTCGATGACGAGTTGGCTGAACCGGACCATCAAGCTCTCCAGCGCAACCAGATCGACCGGCTTACGTCCCCGAACGCCTTTGAGCGCCCGAAACACCCGTGTCCGTTCCATCAGGCGCTGTGCCAACGTTGTGTTCAACGGAGGTAGCGTCAGCGCGTGATCCTTATAAATCTCAACCAACTCTCCTCCAGAACCGAACAGCAGAACCGGGCCAAACTGCGGATCGACGCTGCTGCCAAGAATCAGTTCGTAGCCCTCCAGCCTCACCATCGGTTGCACGGTCACTCCGGCAAAGCTACTGCTTCCGGCTTCTGTGACCGATCGTTGAATGGATTGATACGCCTTTCGGACTTCGCTTTCATCATGCAAGTTCAGCTTCACACCGCCAACGTCGGTCTTATGGGTGATCGTGTCCGAAAATACTTTTAGCACCGCCGGAAAGCCGATTTTCTTTGCGCAGTTTACGGCCTCGTCTTCAGTTCGGGCGATCCGGGTTTCGACTGTAGGAATTCCGTAGAGAGAAAGAATCTGTTTCGACTCGAATTCGTTTAGCAGCGTCCGTCCGCCCTCTCGCGCGTTATTAATGATTTGTTGAACCTGTATTCGCGCAGTTTCGTCGTCCTCTGAGCTGTCGGCGAGGCTTGGAGTCTCATAGAGAAGACGAAGATTGTAGGTGTAGCGCCACATGTAAGTGAATGCCCGCGCTGCCGTATCGGGATACGAGAAAGTGGGTACACCTGCTTCATTAAGAATGCTGTCGCCTTCCGCGACGCTGGTTCCGCCCATCCAACTGGCCAGCACTGGCTTGCCGGTAGAATGAGCGTAATTGGTTACGCGCTTGGCGATATCCGCTGGATTCGTCATTCCCTGGGGTGTGAGAATAGTCAGAAGGCCGTCACTGTCTGGGTCGCGAGACGCAATTTCGAGAGCTTTCCCGTAGCGTTCCGAGTCCGCGTCTCCCAGAACGTCGATGGGGTTGTTTCGGCTCCAGTGCGCGGGCAGGATTGCGTTCAGCGCCTGCATGGTGGGTTCGGATAGCGTCGCAAGTTCGCCTCCGTTTGCGACCAGCGAATCGGTGGCCAAGACGCCAGGGCCGCCTGCATTCGTCAGGATCGTCAATCGAGGTCCTTTCGGTCGCGGTTGCTTGCTCAAAACTTCTGCCATGTAGAACAGATCGGCAAGGCTCTGGACTCGCAACACTCCGCTTCGGCGGAAGGCCGCGTCGAGAACCTCATCGCTTCCGGTCAGCGCTCCGGTATGCGAGGCGGCAGCTCGCGAAGCTGCCTCCGACCGTCCCACCTTGATCACGATAATGGGTTTGCTCAAGGAGATTTCCCGCGCGGCGGAGAGAAACGCTCGCGCATCCCCTACCGACTCCATATAAATCAGAATACTTTTTGTCCGGGGGTCGTCTCCGAAGTGGTAAATCAAATCGCCCCAGCCGATATCAAGCATCGAACCCGCGGAAACGATCGCGCTAAAGCCGACATTTTCGCGATGGCTCCAATCGAGAATCGCGGTAAGCAACGCTCCGCTCTGGCTGAGGAACGCGACGGTTCCCGCTTTTGGAAGTTCCTTTGCGAACGTGGCATTGAAAGCAATGCCTGGACTCATCACCCCAAGGCAGTTCGGGCCGATCATGCGCATCGAGCTGCGGCGCAACTGCTGTTGGATCTCCCGCTCCAGATTCGTCCCGCGTTCGCCGCTCTCGCGAAATCCGGCGGAGATCACGACGGCAGCTTTGACCCCAGAGTCGATGCACTCGCCAATGAGCGCCGGAATTGTGGCCGCAGGTGTTGTCAACACGGCCAAATCGACACGTTCCGGCACGCTGGCAATGTTCCTGTAGCATTCGACTCCCAGAAGCTCAGAGTGCTTAGGGTTCACCGGATAGACTTTTCCGCGGAAAGCAGAACTTATGAGATTCTGCAGAACAGTGCGCCCCACCGTATCAGGCCGATCACTGGCCCCGATCAGCGCGACTGATTGCGGATCGAAAATCGCGTCCAGGCCATGCCGCTCACCAGCAACATGGGGCGGTAGGGGATATTCTTCCGGGGATGAAATGGTATTTGTGGAGTTCACGAGATTGCTCGACCTACCTGTTTGAATCAGACAGCAGAGAGCCAGCTCACTATCGGCAATTAGGTTCCCAGTTCAAAGAGTGGACTCCCCAAAAGAAGCCGTCAACTCAATCATTAGCGGAGACTTAACGAGTCCGATTAAAAGCTTACCCCAGCACGGTGCGATGGAGTTCCCGTGACATTAAAACTTCGAGGGAATCTCATGACCGTTATTTCTGAAAATCTTAATCTCGTTTACCGCGAAAAGAGCGCCCACCCCGATCTCACCAAACCGGCACGCCTTCTTTATCGCGGAAGGTGAAAGTATCCGACCCGCGCGTAACTTCTCGAGCGAAAATCGTTTCCTTGCCCTCGAACTGAACCTTCACTCCGACGACCTCTACGTTGTCACCCTTGTTGAAGACGAGGTCAAAACTTTTCACAAACTTGCTAGCGGCTAGGTGAACCTCGATTGTGCCGCCATCCGCCAGCTTCAGCGTCAAATGCGATCCCATGCCGCGGCTCATCGGACAAACGCGATCGACTACATCGACCACCGTTCCCGTGAAAGTTTTTTCTGCGGCCGGATCATACTTCGGGATCGTAGCCGCCGAGTCGGCTTTCTGTCCCGCAAAAGCGGACGTCATTCCGATCAACGCGATCGTCACGACGACTAGAAGAACCGCGAACCGTGACTTCATAGGCGCCTCCTTCGAGAACAAGCCTCCACAACCAGGTCATTCTCTTTTAAGTTTGGTTCCTTCATGAGAATCCTGCTGTGACGAGGATCACAGGAACCCGTGATCGAAGCCGAAAGACATTCTTTGGCTTTCGCGACCGAATTGGGTCTCGAAGATTTTTCGGGACCCGAATCCGCGGTATTCGGTGCGCGACGGCTCCGTATCGCAAAATACATCGCTTTGTGACTGTGGTCACGGCAGGCGGTATCGCGTTGCGCTACAAGTGTAGGGTTGAAAGGAGAATGCGATGTTCATCAAAAAAATAGGTTGGATTTTTGTCGCCTTATCTCTGCTTTTCACCCTCGCCGCGGCCCAGAGTCAGTCGGAAGGTCAGTCGCAAGACCAGTCGGGCACCGCGATTAAGCACGTACCCGTCAAAGTCACTTCCGCCGCATCGGGCAAGGAAATGTACATTTCTTATTGCGCCGTTTGCCACGGAACCGAAGGCAAAGGTAATGGCCCTGCGGCCAGCGCCTTGAACACTCCGCCCGCCGATCTTGCTGCCCTGAGCAGGAACAACGGAGGAAAATTTCCCAGTTTGAAGGTCTCTCAAGCGATCCGTGGCGATGCGAATGTGGTTGCCCATGGCACGAAGGAAATGCCGGTCTGGGGCGCTCTATTTCGCGATCTTAGTCAAGGGCATGAGGGCGAAGTGCAGCAACGGATCAATAACCTGACGAAGTACATCGAGTCCTTGCAGGATAAGTAAAAGGCCGCCAGTGGGCCGTTTGGGGCTTCTTTGCAGACGTGTCCGGACATTCTTCTCGTGCAACCTAAACGTGACAACGACATCGCGGGAAGAATGGTCCGGGTCCGGTTCATCCGGCTCCGCTCTATCGGCCCGAGAGAATTGCCCAGGCTTCGCGGGCGCTGACTTTTACGTGATCAACGCCTTTCACCGCTTTCATGTACTGTGCCCGTTCAAATGCGCCTGGATCGGCGCAGCGAATCTGGCTCATGCTGCCTTTCATTTGTTGAACGGAGGCGTATTCGTGCTCCTGCATCCAGTGGACTAATTCGCGTTCGATCTGGCTGATGTGACTAATGCCGTTGCGCAGCAACGTGGAGCAGAGCATGGTCACGTTCGCGCCCGCCATAAGCAGCTTGATCACATCCTCGTGCTGGTGCACGCCGCTGGTCGCGCCCAGGCTGGCGCGAATGCGCCCATACAGAATGCCAATCCAGGTCAGGGGGAGCCTCAGCGCCTGCGGTGTGCTGAGCAGAACGTTCGGCTCGATTTCTAATTCTTCGATATTGATGTCCGGCTGATAAAACCGGTTGAACAGCACCAGTCCGTCGATCCCGGTTGCGTCGAAGCGTTTCGCCATGTTGGCCAGATTGCTGAAGAATGGGCCGATCTTCACAGCGACGGGAATCCGCACCGCCGATTTCACCGCCCCGGCGATATCGAGATATCTCTGTTCAATCTCGTTCGAAGAAACTTCCGGATCGGTTGCCAGAAAATAGATATTGCACTCGATCGCGTCGGCGCCAGCATCTTCAATCTGCTTGGCGTAGCGGGTCCAGCCGCCGACCGACGATCCATTGAGGCTGGCAATAATCGGAATTGCAACCGCTCTTTTCGCGCGCTGAATGTGTTTCAGATATCCCTCCGGCCCTAGCCGGAATTCCTCCGGCTGCGGCAAGTAGGTCATCGCTTCTGCGAAACTATGTGTTCCCGCATCCAGCCGATCTTCAAGTTCGGCCGCTTCAAGCCGCAACTGCTCTTCGAACAGCGAATAGAGCACGATGGCAGATGCCCCGGCATCCGCGAGGCGGCGAATGCTGTCGATTTCCCGCGACAAGGGCGATGCCGAAGCGAGCAGCGGTGTGCGCAGCTTCAGTCCAAGGTAGGTTGTGCTGAGGTCAGTCATGAAGTCTCCTCATCGCTCATAAGCTTTTGTCCAGTAACCAAGCGTCAGCTGGATTTCTTGTTTAGTTGCACGTTGCTGAATGCTGTGACTCAATCGGTCTTCGCCGATGGCTTATCGGTTTTCCGCTGAGCCATGTACTCGTAAAGGCGATAGCGCGACTCTGCATCTTGCTGCGCTTGCTGCCAAAGCCGCTTGGCCTGTTCGGGATCGCTCTTGGTCAGCATCTTGAACCGAGTTTCCATGTTCATGAAGTCCTGCACTTTCTTGGTCGGAGTTCGCGAGTCGAGAATCAACGGATTCTCTCCCGCCGCTCCGCGCTCGGGATGGTAGCGGTAGAGCAGCCACTCACTGGATTCGACAGCCATTTTCTGGTCCGACATTCCCGTCGTCATGTTGATGCCATGCGCGATGCAGTGCGAGTAGGCGATGATCAGGCTCGGCCCGTCGTAGGCTTCAGCTTCGAGAAATGCTTTGAGCGTGTGTTCGTCTTTCGCTCCCATCGCGACGCTGGCCACGTAGACGTTGCCGTAGCTCATCGCGATCAGCCCCAGATCTTTCTTTGCTCCCGGCTTTCCGCCCGCCGCGAATTTTGCTACCGCTGCCCGGGGAGTCGATTTGGAAGCTTGCCCGCCGGTGTTCGAATAAACTTCGGTATCGAGCACCAGCACGTTTACGTTGCGTCCGCTGGCCAGCACGTGATCGAGGCCGCTATAGCCGATGTCGTACGCCCATCCATCTCCGCCCACGATCCATACGCTTTTCTTCACCAGCAGGTCGGCCAGGAACTGGAGCTGCCTGGCCTCCGGCACATCGAGAGCCCGCAATTTCTCTTTCAGGAAATCGACTCGCTGCCGTTGCTCGTGAATATCGGCTTCATCCATTTGCGGAGAATTGAGGATCGCCAGAGCCAGCTCTTCGCCGATCTTCGCCGCCAGGGCCTTTACCAATTCCCGCGCGAACTCGGTCTGCTTGTCGATCGATAACCGGAATCCCAAGCCAAATTCGGCATTGTCCTCGAACAACGAATTCGACCACGCCGGTCCACGGCCCTCTGCATTCTTGGTCCAGGGGGTGGTGGGGAGGTTCCCGCCGTAAATCGATGAACACCCGGTCGCATTCGCGATGATGGCGCGATCCCCAAACAACTGCGACAGCAGCTTGAGATAGGGCGTTTCGCCGCACCCGGCACAGGCGCCGGAAAATTCAAACAGCGGCTGCTGAACCTGTTGTTGCCGGATACTGTTCACTTTGATGTGACCCCGGTCGAGTTCCGGAATTTTGAGGAAAAAATCCCAGTTTTCCCGCTCCGGCGCTCGAAGCGGGGCTTGCGGCGCCATATTGATCGCCTTCAACCGCGTTTCCGCTTTGTTCTTGACCGGACAAACCTCCACGCAAATGCCGCAACCCGTGCAGTCTTCCGGAGCAACCTGCAGAGAATATTTCAAGCCTTGCCATTCTTTGTCGCGGGCATCTGTCGACTTGAAAGTTTCCGGCGCGTTCGCCAATTCCTTCGAGTCGTAAACCTTCATGCGAATGACCGCGTGCGGGCAGACCAATGCACACTTGCCGCACTGAATGCAGATCTTCTCGTCCCAGGCTGGAATCTCCAGCGCCAGATTTCGCTTTT
>JASICF010000612.1 GCA_030044775.1 Candidatus Sulfotelmatobacter sp.
GTAGAGGCTGCTCATGAATCTGGATGAAAGGCGAACTGAACCGCCGAAAATATCATGAGGCCCTTCGGTGCCCGGAAGATAGTTATCGACTTTGTTCAGCCACGGGAATGTGAGGTTCGACGAGCGCGAGCAGTTCGTTTTTCAGGAATGGGCCGCAAGCCAGTAAGCCGGATAGGAGCGGATCGCGGCGATTCGCGGTAAGGCTGGCCTTTTCCAGGGTGCTGACAAACCCTCCCGCGCTCTCGACCAGCGCGGCACCGGCTACGACGTCCCACTCATTCTTCGGGGTCAGCGTGAAGGTTACATCGGCCAATCCTGCCGAAACCAGCGCCAGCTTGTAAGCGACCGATCCCATGGGTCGAATGCTCAGGGAAGAATTCTCGAACACCTTCCATTCGCCGCGCTTCACTTCGCTGCGACTGGCGAGCACCAGGGCGCCATCCAAACTTCTTCGCTGGCTTGGCTGTGCCGGTTTGCCGTTATAGATCACGCCAGAATCGATCGATCCCAGGAAAGTCTCGTCCGTCGCGGGGTTGTAGATCCCGCCGGCTACGGGGCGGCCATTTTCCACGTAGCCAATCGACACGCAGAATTCCGGAATGCCTTTGACAAATTCTCTTGTACCATCCAGCGGATCGACTACCCAGACGCGCGAGCGCTGCAGACGAACGGCGTCATCGACGCTTTCCTCCGATAACCAGCCTTCGTCCTCGCGCGACAATTCCTTCCGCAAAACGGCATCGAGAGCCCGATCGGCTTCCGTCACGGGATCGTGACCGGCTTTATATTCGGTTTCAATCGCCCCCGGCGTGAAGCGCGCAAATACCGGGCGCGAAGCCTCGAGGGCCGCCTGAATGCGTTCAAGAATTTGCGCGTAACGATGAGATTGCATATTTGGTGCCTTCAAGTTCCACATGATCGGCCGCTCAGGCCATGAGCATGCGCGCACCGGTCGCCAGCAAGACTGCGCACAGAATTCGCCTGAGCCACGGAACCGGCACGCGCGTGCTCAGATAGGAGCCCAGCAGGCCTCCGGGAACCGAGCCGATCAACAGGGCGCCGACCAGGTGCAGGTCTACGTTGTGCAACCGGAAATGAAGAAAACTGGTAACGCCGGTCAGCACCAGGGCGTGAACAATGTCGGTACCGACCATCTCTTTTGGATGAAAGCTATAGAACAGCAGCAGCAACATCATCACGATGCTGCCGGATCCCACCGAGGTGATCCCGACCAGAAATCCCGCCACCAGCCCGATGACGACTAGCCATGCGAAGGATTTTGCGCTGGGAGTGTTCGCCACGGCCCGGTCCTCAATTTTCTTCTGAAAAAACAAGAACGTGGGAATGCAGATCAGGAGGACCCCTACCGCTACGGTAATGAAATGGTTGACTCCGTTGCCGTGCGTGTTACGCAGGTAGACGAGAAAACGTACTCCTAAGTACGATCCCGGGGCGCTGCCTGCGGCAAGCGCAAAGACCACCTTCTGTCGCACCGTGCCTCTCTGGAGATGGACTGCGCTCGCTCCAATCTTGGTGACAAAGTTGAACAGCGCATCCGAGCCGACAGCCTGGAGCGGAGGCACGCCCAGGCCAAAAATCAGGATCGGAAGCAGCAGAACACCGCCGCCAACTCCCGTCATTCCGATGAGAGCCCCGACGACAAAACCGACCAGGCTTTTTAGCAGCAGATCCATTCCGTAAAGCTTCCGAATCTCGGAGACTTAGACCGACTGAGCCGTAGGCCCGATGAAACCTTCCCTCTCCAGGTGCAGAATGATTTCCTGCGCCGCCTCTTCGGGAGACAAGTCGCCGGTGTTGATCGTGACCTCGGCATCGGCCGGAACTTCATACGGATCGGAAATGCCGGTGAATTCTTTCAGGATTCCCGCTCGCGCCTTCGCGTATAAGCCTTTGCGATCGCGCTGTTCGCAGACGTCAACCGAAGTAGCGATGTGAACCAGAATGAATCCGCCGTAAGGCTCGATCATCTGGCGCACATGTTTGCGCGTGGCATCGTAGGGCGCGATCGGCGCGCAGATGGCGATCCCTCCGTTCTTCGTGATCTCCGAGGCTACGTATCCGATGCGGCGAATGTTGATGTCGCGATGCTCTTTGGAAAATCCAAGCTCGGAAGACAGGTGCTTTCGCACCAGGTCGCCGTCGAGCATCGTTACCGGACGTCCACCGGCTTCGAGAAATTTAGTCATTAACACATTGGCGATCGTCGATTTACCGGAACCAGACAATCCCGTGAAGAAGATGGTCAATCCCTGCTTGTGGCGAGGCGGAAAACTGCGCCGCAACTCAGCGACGACTTCCGGATAGGTAAACCATCCGGGAATGTCGCGGCCTTCGTTCAGCCGTTGGCGAAGTTCTGTGCCGGAGATGTTCAGCACGCGCTCGCCTGGCTTGACCTCGTTATCCGGAACATATCGGTCCTGTTCCTCGAGGTAGACCATCATGTTGAAGTTCACCATGGTCACGCCGATATCGGACTCGTGCTTCTTGAAAAGTTCCTGCGCCTCGTATGGCCCATAGAAAGGCTTTTTTGTCTCAGGATCGGATCCAGGACCGGCGTGATCGCGGCCCACGATGAAATGGGTGCAGCCGTAATTCTTGCGGATCAACGCATGCCAGATCGCTTCGCGGGGTCCGCCCATGCGCATGGCGAGCGGGAGCAAAGAAAGTTTGGCTGTCGACTGGGGGAATTTCGGTAACAGCAACTGATAGCAGCGCACTCGCGTGTAGTAATCCACGTCGCCGGGTTTGGTCATCCCCACGCTGGGATTAATGAGCAGGTTGGCCTCAACTTGTTTCGCCGCGCGGAAGGTAAGCTCGACGTGGGCGCGGTGCATGGGATTTCGCGTCTGGAAGGCCACCACTCGGCGCCATCCCACACGGGCAAACTCTGCGCGCAATTCGGCGGGAGTCAGGCGCAGATTGCGGAAGTCATAGTGCGAGGGAATCTGGCAGCCCTCGAGCTTTCCTCCCACGTACCAGGGGTTCGCCTTGTTGATTGCATAATCCGCGCCGGGATGTGCGCTGCTGGTGCTGTTGAAGACCGCCTTCGCCTCGGTTTTGCGATCTGGCTGCCAAACTTCCTCCACATTCAGCACGGCGAGCATGACCCCCTCTGGATCGCGCAACGCAACCTTGCTCGAGCCGGCGGTCAGCTTCTTTGCAAACTCCTCGCTGACATCCAACGTGATCGGGATAGGCCAGAGAGTTCCGTTCGCCAGTCGCATGTTGTGGCAAACTCCTTCATAATCGGCGCGACTCATAAATCCGCGCAGCGGAGAAAAACCGCCGGTGAGGAGCAACTCCAGATCGCAGAGTTGCCGCGCGGTCAGATCCCACGAAGGCCATTCCCTGGAATGAGCTTTGAGCTCGGCAATCCGTTCCGGTTGCGCGATGAGTTGGACTAACTCGCCGCCGTGCGGCGGGATGAGGTGGCTGGTCGAAGCGGTCAAGTGCGAACCCTCCTGAACGATTGCATTCGTCATGTCTAGTAGGCTTATCATAATTAGCTAGATTGCAGTCCTGAACTTTTGCTGCGGCTCGGCGGCAATCACTTGCGGATTATTAGGGAGAGGAAAAGACCCCAAAAACTTTACCCGACAGGGTATCACTTTCTTATGGCTTTGAGAAAGCGTTCCGGGGCTGCCCAGAATTAACAAACAACGCGTGCAATTGACCGACCGTAGCGAGGGAACTGAACCGGCGTAAGAGAATGAAAGCAAGGATTTTCCCTAAGAGACATTGCCTGCAGCAGCGAACGCCGGTCTGGATGTGAAAAGGAATGCACAAAATCGCGGAATTTCTGAACTCCTGCTTGCCCTCCAAGTCCTGGCCAATGGTAATGGCTCAGTTCGAATTTCGAACCGTACATAGGCGTCATCCCGAGACGCCCGCGTTTTGACAAGCGGGCCGAGGGATCTCCCGTGGCACACAGCGTCGCCGGGAGGTCCTTCGCTCCGCCTGAAGCGCGGCTGCGCTCAGGATGACGCCGTCAACGACAAGCGAAGATGCCATCGGAAATTCAAACTGAGCCGCTACCTGGCCAACGCTTCGATTGACCCAGGAGGCAAAATCTCGGTAGTCTTGCTCCAGACATCTTTCGGCAGGAACGATTGCATCGGAACCAGAAGCTCAGGAAAAATAGATTTATGAAGCAAGTTGCACTCTCGCTGCTGCTGGCGTTTTCCTTTACCGCCTGCAGCAACCCGACCGCTACGCAGCAGGCGCAATCCGCGGCAGCTGGAATTTGGAGCGCTGAAATTCAAGGCGGCGCGGGAGAAGCATCCGGCTTCAGTTTCACCACCGAATTTACCCTGAATGCCAATGGCTCACTGGTCATCAATTATTTTCAATTCCTCACCACCTCGACTTGTTTCCCTGTCGATGGCGGGCAAGAGTCGGGTTCACTGGTCTTAAGCTCAGTCAACCCCAGCACAGGCCAGGTCTCCGGTCCCTTCAAATACATCGTTCAGGCATCTGGCAATACACTCAGCTTGACCGGCAACGTGACCGGCACCGAGGTTGACGGCCAGCCGCCGCTAAGTGGAGGTGCGATCACCGGTAATTGGAGCCTTAAGGGCTCCGGGATATGCAACGACAGCAACGGGACGTTCACAATGACGCAGTCCACGTCGTCGACCACAACTACCTCGTCGGGATCTTCGGGCTCTTAACGTTCAAGCTTTCTCGATACACGCAGGGGCAGGCAAATGCGTGTGGACCAGTTCTACAAGCCAAAAAAACCTAGGAAACGAAGCGTTGATGGACCCGTACGTTCATGTACTTCCGTGAATGCTGAAGATCGGTCAGAACCATTCCGGTGGTAACTTGCGGCACTGGTAACTTTCGTCTTTACTGAAACAGCGATAAGAATTCTCTCAGCCAACGGGAGAATCTCGCTTTGCGGGAGCGGTTTTTGGCCGAGGACCTCAAATTTGAGCTGTCAATC
>JASICF010000613.1 GCA_030044775.1 Candidatus Sulfotelmatobacter sp.
GCGGAAATCGTTAAGGGCTGCATGGTCATCAAGGCCAACGGCTACGCCGTCTGGGAGTTGTTGCAGCGCGAGCTTGACGACCGCTTCAAAGCTACGGGTCACCAGAATATGTATTTTCCTTTGCTGATACCCCAAAGCTTTTTACATAAGGAGGCCGAACACGTCGAAGGCTTTTCGCCGGAATTGGCCGTCGTCACCGTGGCCGGCGGCAAACAACTGGACGAGCCTTATGTGATCCGGCCAACGTCGGAAACGATCATTGGCCACTTCTTCGCCAAATGGATCAAGAGCTGGCGCGACCTGCCGGTGCTGGTGAACCAGTGGGCCAACATCGTTCGCTGGGAGCTCCGCACTCGCATGTTTCTCCGGACGACGGAATTTCTCTGGCAGGAAGGCCACACCGCGCACTCCCATCACGACGAGGCTGTGCAGGAAGTCCGCCGCATGCTCAATGTCTACGCCGAGGTCGCTGAGGACGTAATGGCGATGCCGGTTATCAAGGGCGTGAAGACCCAGGCCGAGAAGTTCGCTGGAGCGCTGCAAAGCTATTCCATCGAAGCCATGATGCAGAACGGCTTCGCGCTGCAGGCCGGCACCAGCCACGATCTCGGACAGAACTTCGGCAAGGCTTTCGGCGTCCAGTTCCAGAACAAGGAGGGCCAGCTCGACCACGTCTGGCAGACCAGTTGGGGCGTGAGCACCCGCCTGATCGGTGGGCTGATCATGAGCCATTCCGACGATAAAGGGCTGGTTCTGCCGCCGAAACTTGCGCCTGCGAAAGCCGTGATCGTTCCGATCTTTGGCAAGGGCCCCGAGAAAGGCGGCGTACTCGAAGCCGCACATCGCATCGCAAAGGAGCTTGGGGCCAGGGTGGACGACCGCGAAGGCCAGACTCCGGGAGCGAAGTTTTTCCATTGGGAGCGTCGTGGCGTCCCGGTCGTTCTCGAATTCGGGCCACGCGATCTGGCATCCGGAACGATCGTCCTCAAGCGGCGCGACACCGGTGGCAAGCAGTCTATGCCCCTGGCCGAACTCGCAGAGAAGCTCCCCGCGCTTCTGGGTGAAATGCAGAAAAACATGTTTGACGCTGCGAAGCAGCGATTGAAAGCGAACACGGTGCTGGCCAACTCCATCGGCGAAGTCGAGTCAGTTCTCAACGAGGTCACGGCCGAAAAAGGCGGCGGCAAGTTCGTTATGGCGCACGTCAAGGATGATCCTCGCTGCGACCAGCGCGTGAAAGAGTTCAAAGCCACGATCCGCTGTATTCCTTTGGTGGATGAATATGATGGCCCGGGCAAATGCATCGTCACCGGCGAGCAGGTCGACCGTCGCGCGGTGATCGCAAAGGCGTACTAATCGGAAACAATACGGCGCTTCGGCCGGGCCATTGAGAAATATCTAATTCAATCGCTCTCATCTCGATGGGCCCGAGCCTTGGCGGAGCCAGGCGCAAGCCTTCACCGGTACCCCAATCAGGTTACCAAGGGTTGCCTGAATGCACTTCTAGGCCATGTACCTCCAGCCGATTGCTGCTACTCTCGCTTTTCCAGCCAATTGGAGGCACATGAAATCGGCACTCTTGATGATCCTGCTGCTGGGTGGCATGGGTCAGGCGCAACAGGCTTTCGTGGCAACCGGCAGCTTACCCGATGCGCCGGGCGCAACGAAGTTTTGGAGTTTCGAGAACAAAGTGGATTTCTCGATTCTCGCCAGTCAGATCGCGCTTGATGCCGTCACCACGCAACGCGGCTTGAGCGAGGGTTTCCAGGAGTCGAATCCCATCATGCGGCCGCTGGTGACGCGGGGTGCGGCAGGGGAGGCGGCGGCCTCATCGTTCGGTTTCGGTGCAGCCCTGGGAACCGCATACTTGCTTCATCATATTCATCGTTACAAGGCTGAGCATATTGCGACACGCGCCATCATCCTGCTGGAGAGTGGTTTCGTCGCCAATAATCTTTGCCGTCTTTACTAAAACCAGATTCACTCTTCCGCGTGGCAATCCCGAGCCACCGCTTTACCATCCAAAATGCAAAAAGAATCGCTATCTCGAGAGTGGACAGGCGGAACTAGTGTTTCTCGCCTGCCTTCCGCCAACTATGACTTGCTCGCAGTCCACGTTCCAAAATCTCCACCGCTACATCCTCCCAGCGGGATCGTGTAGTCTCCGGACATCGTCGTGAATGCGGCGTTGACATTTCCCGTCAACGACACCGCTTGGCCGCCTTCCATGGCGGTAAGAATCACGTTTAAACCGCTGATCGTGCCTGACACCGAAGCAGTCGTAGCGCACGGATCGTTGACGAAACTCATGGTTCCGGTGACCATGCGTTCCAGTCCCCCCGCACCTTGAGAAGTGACCGGGGTCGTGCTCTGCGTGAGAGATGCCGTCCCGCTATAAGTGTCGCCGGTGGCCGACGACTTAAAGGTGAACCGCCAATTCGCCGTCAGACTCATGGCGGAACTCGAACCACAACCTGCGAGACACGCGCATAGCAACAAAACTCCCGCCATCTTGATCACGGCTTTCCTCGGAAGTGGCTTTTTACCATACGCATCTAAGATGCAGTAATGCGAGACTCTTTGACCGATCATCGTCCTGAAATCTTAGGACTACAGATGGAGGAGGTCAATGAATGCCCGGAACCCGGGGTGTGTCAGCGCGTAGCGCCGGGTCACGATCGTCATCGTTCCTGGCTTGGCCGCGAAGAACGATCTCAAACTAGAGAACGATCTCAATTAAGGATTGGCGGAAGATAGGTTCGTTGCAATACCAGCCGGCACTGTAACCTTGACCGTCGCGCTCGTGGCAAGTGTCGCAGCGGTCCCGACCTGTGATGCCGAGACCGTGTATACAAACGTGCCGGGTGTCAACGTGTCGTTGTTGCCCGCCCCGCAAGCGATTCCCGCCAGTCCGGCCATGATTCCCACAACCAGGAGCGACAGTCTAAGCCGGCGCGCTCTCCAACGAAAGGGAAGGCCTAGCAACAGCACACCCGCCAGTGCCAGATTTACCCCTCGAGGGCTCGGGGGACGTAACAGTTTCACGGGACATGGGTTGGAACACGGAGGAACATATGCAACGAGGTTCAGGCTCCCCCTCACCGTCCCATTCGCGGCCAAGGTATACGGCTGTGGCGCCGGACCGCCACCGGTGTAATTGCACTGAGGCAAGATCGACCCGGTTGGTGGATTCGCAGGACCGCAATCGATCCCGACCATGCCGGCAAAACCGTTCACCGAGGTAAGCGTGAACGAAATTGCGCCCGCGCCGCTGGTGGGCATCGTCGTGTTGCTGGCCTCGATGGTGAAACTTGGCGTGGCGCCTTGCGCGTGTCCGCTGCCCAACCCGCAAATGACGGTCAGAAACGTTCCCAGGAAGACAAGCATGCCGCGCCTTCGCATAGGCGAACTCCCTCCGCCACGCTCATAACCCAACCGTCTCGGTAAAGTTTCGCGTTGGGCAACCCATTTTCACTGGCCAAGTCTTGGTCTGCAATCCGCTGTTCACGGATCGGCCTGTTTCCTCTCCTGATACTCTCGCGCCCTTTTGACAATGTTTTGACTTCCAAATCGTCAATTCTCGGTTAGGCTCGTGGATAACCCCCGGGAATGTGCTCAACTGGAAAAGCGACTATGAAATTTCGCCTCGCCGCCATC
>JASICF010000614.1 GCA_030044775.1 Candidatus Sulfotelmatobacter sp.
GATCGAGCCTTGCCAGGGGGCTCGGCGGCTGTACCTGAGCCATTGCTGTCGGCCGTGAAAATCGTTTGCCCAACTCTAATCTTGTCCCCTTCTTTTACCAGGACTTCCTTGATCGTTCCGCTTATCGAAGAAGGCACTTCAACGACCGCTTTGTCGGTCTCAAGTTCCATCACGGACTGACCTTCACTGACAGATGCACCCGGAGAAATCATGAGGCGCACAAGATCGCCCTGTTCGATGTTTTCTCCGAGAGCTGGGAGTTTAAATTCGATCACTGATTCCATTTTCTCAGTTCGGCAACCGAGCCTGAACGGAAAGCTTGTGCTTGAAAACTGTAGCTACGATTCCGCAAATCCCTAACTGATTGCAGGATTCCGTTTGTCTCCGTTGATCCCCAGGTCACGCACTGCCTGCTTGACCGTTTCCGGACTCACTTTCTTTTCCCGCGCCAGCGCACCCAATGTTGCGAGAACAATGTGTTTCGCATCAACCTCGAAGAAATCACGCAGAGCGGCGCGATTCTCACTGCGTCCAAAACCATCGGTTCCGAGGGAAACGAGTTGTCCCGGCACCCATTTTGCCAGCGACTCCGGCAAAACCTTCATGTAATCCGATGCGGCGATGAAAGGTCCGGGCGCATCTCTCAATGTTTCCGTGACGAACGGGGTTTTTGGCGAGTCACCGGGATGCAGCATATTCCAGCGTTCGCAGTCATTGGCGTTGCGATATAGCTCCTTGTAACTCGTGACGCTCCACACGTCGGCAGCTACGCCATACTTTTCCTGCAGAATCGTCTGTGCCTTCAAAACCTCGAACATGATGGTTCCGCTGCCGAGTAGTTGTGCGCGCAGCTTACCATCCTGCGCTTCGGCCGCTTTGAAGCGATACAGTCCCCGCAAAATTCCTTCCCGGACGTTGCCTTCTTTCGGCATCTCCGGCATCGGAAGCGGTTCGTTGGTGACGGTGAGATAGTAAAAAATGGATTCGCCATCCACATACATACGCTTAATGCCATCCTGAATGATGACCGCGATCTCGTAAGCGAATGCCGGGTCATACGCCAGAAGGTTCGGGACGGGCAAAGCCAAAACGTGGCTATGGCCGTCCTGATGCTGCAGGCCTTCACCCGCCAGCGTGGTGCGGCCGGCGGTGCCTCCGATCAGAAATCCACGGCAGCGCATATCGGCCGCGGCCCAGATTAGATCGCCGATGCGCTGGAAACCGAACATCGAGTAATAAATGAAGAAGGGAATCGTGTTAATGCCGTGATTCGCATACGCTGTGCCCGCTGCGATGAACGAGCACATTGAACCGGCTTCGGTGATTCCTTCCTCGAGAATCTGCCCGTTTTTGGCTTCCTTGTAATAAAGAAGCGTGTCCATATCGACCGGCTCGTAAAGTTGTCCGACGGAAGAATAAATGCCGACTTGCCGGAACAGCGCCTCCATACCGAATGTGCGAGCCTCGTCGGGAATAATGGGAACGATCAACTTGCCGATCTCCGGATCGCGCAGAAGCTTGCCGAGCAGGCGTACGAACACCATGGTCGTCGAAACTTCCCGGCCCTCCGTGCCTTTATGAAATTCCTCGAAGTGCGCGTCGGGCACTGGTTTGAGCGGGGTCGCGACGACTTTCCTTTGCGGCATGTAGCCGCCAAGTTGCTGGCGCCGCGCCTGCATGTATTCGATCTCGGCGCTGTCATCGGATGGGCGATAGAACGGTGCGTTGTGAATTTCCTCGTCGGGAATGGGAATGCCGAAGCGCGATCGGAATAATTGCAGCTCATCCTCATTCAGCTTCTTCTGCTGATGCGTGATGTTCTTGCCCTCACCCGCTTCGCCGAGGCCGTAACCTTTGATTGTTTTCGCAAGAATGATGGTTGGCGAGCCGGCGTGATCGACTGCAGCTCGATACGCCGCGTGCACCTTGATGGGATCGTGGCCGCCGAGGCGCATGCGCGCGAGCTGCTCATCGGAAAGATGCTCGACCATTTTCAGCAGCCGCGGATCGGTGCCGAAAAGATTCTGACGAAAGTACGCTCCGCTCTCGACAAAATATTTTTGATACTGGCCGTCGCTGATTTCCCCAAGGCGGCGCACCAGCAAGCCGTCACGATCGTTCCGGATCAGGCTGTCCCAATCGGAGCCCCAGACGACTTTGATCACATTCCAGCCCGCACCACGGAAAATGGCTTCCAGTTCCTGAATGATTTTTCCGTTGCCGCGCACCGGGCCATCGAGACGCTGCAAATTACAGTTGACGACAAAGATCAGGTTGTCGAGATTTTCGCGTGACGCCAGCGTGATCGAACCCAATGCTTCGGGTTCGTCCATCTCCCCGTCGCCGAGGAACGCCCACACTTTTCCGTCCCGCGATTGCTTGAGGCCGCGATTTTCCAAGTAGCGAGTGAATCGTGCGTGATAAATCGCCTGGATCGGTCCCAGGCCCATCGAAACCGTGGGAAACTCCCAGAAATTCGGCATGAGCCAGGGATGTGGATACGAACTCAATCCCCCGCCCGGCATCAGTTCGCGGCGGAAATGCTCCAGTTTTTCCCGAGGGATGCGGCCTTCGAGGTAGGCGCGCGCGTAAATTCCCGGCGCGGCGTGTCCCTGAAAATAAACGAAATCGCGATCGCCGCTCTCGGTCCTTGCCTGAAAGAAATGATTGAAGCCGACTTCATAGAGAGTGGCAGCCGAAGCGAAGGTGGAAATGTGCCCGCCAATGCCTTCCTGAATCTTGTTGGCGCGGACGACCATCGCCAAAGCGTTCCAGCGAACCAGGCTCTTGATACGCCGCTCCATCTCCTGGCTGCCGGGGAAGGGCGGCTGCTGAGTTGAGGGAATTGTGTTCTGATACGGAGTGGTCGCAGAGAAGGGAAGGTTCACGCCCGCGGCGCGGCGAGCATGCAATGCCAATTGCTGCAGAAGACGGCCGGCGCGAACCGGACCTCCCTTGGACAGAACATAATCGAGCGAGTCAACCCACTCGCGGGTTTCCAACACTTCTAGACCGTCGGTCTCCGTCTGAGCCACGTATATTTACCCCAGTTCAATTGCACGATGATTCAATCATATCAAGTAAGCGGAGTTTGCTGGAGTGAGTCGGCACAACAGCTTTACAATGCGCAAGTCCGAGCGTATCACCACGATTCTTGGCCGGTGCATCGTCCTTAAGAGGCTTCAAATGTTGCGAATTTTGCTGTTTTTTCTGGTCGCGGTCCTGGTTGTGTTTCTGCTTTCGCGTTGGTTCTCTGCGTCACGAACTGTCCCGGCCATTGGCAGCGCGGCGCCTGAGTTTAGCCTGCCCTCACAGCAAGGGGATCTGGTGAGCTTAGGAGATTTTCACGGGAGATGGGTCGTGCTTTATTTTTATCCGAAGGATATGACGCCGGGCTGTACGCAGGAAGCGCACAATTT
>JASICF010000085.1 GCA_030044775.1 Candidatus Sulfotelmatobacter sp.
GAGAACAGATTGTCGAAGAAGTACTGCCGGTTCGGCGGGTGATACACGAGGTTGCAGCACTTCCAGGTTCCCGTCGCGTAAGCGTTCCAGTAAAGGCTGACGATGGAGCCCTTGTAATAAAGGCTCTGCTGCCCGCCTTGCGGACCGGTACCGCTCGACGATCCGCTCCAATCCTCGAGCTGGCGGAGGAAGTTGTGGACGCCGCCATCGGAACCGAAATAAGAATCGGGGGTCCCGGAGGTGTCGTCAAAGGCGATCGTTTTTCCGCCGGCGATGGCCACGCGATAATAGCTCGTGACGGCAAACCGGTTGGGAGTGTTCGAGGTCCCACCGTTGGTGGGATTAAACGGGTTCACCAGGCTGCCGGAGTACGACTGAACCGCGGTTGCGCCGGTGTTCGGGCAATAGGTTGCGTTTACCGTGAGGCAGCCTGCATCCCGCCAGTTGTTGGAAAGCAAGGTGACGGCATCGGCGATTACCGACGCGGCCGAGTGCAGGGTTTCGGGGGCAGTGGTGCTGTTCCACGTTGCGTCATAGTTAACGTTGTTGAGGGTGCAGCCAGCCGAGCCGGCAGCTGGGCAGTTCGAATTGTAGTTTCCGAGAATGTAGACAGGATTCTCAGAGCCCACGGTAAATCCGCCGCAGCCGGTCGGGTTGGCGGCGTTCTGGGTGCAATTGCTGGAGGGCGGCATGATCGGCAAATTGCTGAGCGATCCATCCACGAGCATGAGCGCGTGGCGCGCGCCGGTGATGCGGTTTGCCAGGCCGAGCGTGGTGAGCGAGATGCGCTCCGCTGTTCCAAGCCGCTGAGCATAGGGTGAAGGCGGATTGTAGGTACCGTCGGTATCTTTGGTCGTGTTTGCGCCCCAGGCATCGCCGACGCCTTTCACGCCATAGTTGTCGAGCAACCCGTTGCCGTTGACGTCTTCCGGCGAAACACCGTTATAGTTGGCCGGATCGAGAGCGCCATCGGGCTTCAGGTCGTTCGTGAGATTGGCATAATTGACCGTATCTTCGAAACCATACTCGCCATAGAGATAAGCGTAATTCGCGCCTTGCGTGCTGGTTGCGAACTGCATTCCTCTACGGTCAGAGAAGTACAGAATGTATCCGTTCTGCACCGAGTAATTTACGTTCGTGCCGGTGGCTCCGGTGGTTCCTAACAGCCAGTTTTTCAGGTTGCCCACGTCGAGTTCCACCACGTTCATGATGCCGTTGGGAGTTCCCGTGCTGGAAGGCCAGCCGGCGGTGTTCTGAGTAGCGTCGTAGTTTTCTCCCTCACGGGAGTCGTAGAGATTGATGGGATACCAGTTATATTGCGAGTTATGAGTTGCGGCGCTGGTGTCGTAGTAAACGCCGGTTCCGGTGATCGGATAGTCTGCCAGGACGGAGGGATGTCCGGCGAGCTGGCTATCCTTCGTCGTTTGGAAATAAAGAATCGCATTCCGATGATCGCCCAATGAGTTGCAACCGTTGCTGGTTCCTAGAGTATTTGTGGTGACGTCATAGCCGCTGGCGTTGTACTGCGCAGCCGAGCAGCTGGCGCCGGGCTGAGTAGGGACGTTGACGCCGCGAGCGAAGCCCAGGCCTAACCACTCATTGGTGACTGGATGCCAGATGCCGTCGTTCCACTTGGCCTCAACGCGCAGCCATCCGTTAACCAGAGGCCATTCGAAACCGTTGGCTCCTCCATTCGCCGTCCCGAAGCCTGCCGACGCGGGTATCGCTGTTGGCGGCCAGGGCGAATACGGCCCGTAATATGGAGGGATCATAAAATTGGAGTCGCCGCCGTGAGTGGTGGGGCACTGCGTGCCGGCCGTGTAACCGGCTCCGATGGCCGCAGTACCGGCGCAGTAGCTTGAGCCGAAATAGTAGTAATGGCCGGCAACGCCACCTGCCTGCACGGCTAAAGCCTGAGTTCCTCCGCCCATCGATCCCTGTCCTAGGCTGGCCAGCGATGTCGGAAGGACGCCTACAAGTTGCACGTCACCCGTCAAGTCACCATTCCAGTCGGGAAGGTGCACGGAGGCTTGGGTGTCGCCGAGAATCACGCGAATCTGGGCTTCATAAGCGAGCTGCGAAGCTCCCAGCAGCGAAGTGGTTGTGGTCGTCGCCAGGGGCTGACGAATGATCTGGATCGGCGTCGCGCCGGTAGTGGTGTTCACGAATGGCAAAGTCAAATCGGTGGCGCCGGTGCCGTTGGTTCCATCGGTGGTGCCGCCGGGGGTGCCGTTGCCGTCGATCAGGTAGCCGTTATAGGTGCCCAGCGAGACGTTCTGCCAGCTTCCGGTATTCTGCGCCGAACCATGGCCACCCACTACGCTGCCGTTGGTAGCGCCCAGGGCGGTTCCTGCAATATTCACGCAAGTAGAACTGGCGTTCACCGCATTGCCCAGAATCAGCGCCGTCATTTGTGTGCTGCAGCCACTGCTTTGGGTCGGTATCAGAACGGTGCCGTCATCGAGACCGCCGCCGACAACCATGCCGTCATCCATTTGCTCGCGAATCACGTTGCCGAAAGCGCTAAGCTTGTCGCCGAACACAAGGTCGAAGCCATTCGCGACGCCAAGATAAAGGTCGCCGTTGGTGTGAACGCGGCCGGCAAAACCGAGGTTGGGGCTTTGTCCGTAGAAAAGATCGGAATCAGAGAACACGCCAAATTGAAACACCGGAATCAAGGCAACTTCGGCGGTTCGCGTCATGCTCACGGTTTCCTGGCCATTGATGCGCTGCGCAATCACGTTCATCGTGACCGGCATAATCTGGCCGTAGAGACCGGCTTCGGGGCCGGACTGAATCGGTCCATAGACTTCGGTGAGTGGAGGGCAAGGATCGGCCGTAGTAGCGCCAACCGGGGCGACGTTGTAGGTCGGATAGCTAACCGTTGGATCCCAGGTGGGAGCATTCGCGCTCAACGCGCAGATCTGCGCCGAGGTGGGCGATTGCATGCTCTGGAAACTGTTGGCCAGGTCGGAGGTCATCTTCTCCATGGCGCCCTCAGCCGAGCGGTAGGTGTAGTTATTGCTGAGGTCGGTGCCGCCGCTGCGCTGCTCGGTATTGACCATCATGAGCAGAGCGATGGCGACTCCCGACAGAAGCACCGTCAGTAACAGGGAGGCGACCAGGGTAAAGCCTCGTGAACTCAATTTGGCCGAAAGCATTTCGTTTCTCCTCATTCTCCAGTCAGAGCTTTCTTTCAATTGCTAAAAACCGCACATCAATAACAGGGGGGAGTGGAGCACGACATCGGGTATTCCTGCTGCGAAGTCAGGTTGCGGGCCGCGATCGATGTCTGCAGATCGAGACCTTCATAACCGCCATAAAGCGAGAGCGTGCTTCTGGACCAGGAATCCCGCGATTGGCTGCGCATGCTCATGTGAAGGATGTTGACCTTCGTGATCATGGCGGGGGTGGTGCCGGCGGGGAGACTGGCCTGATTGGTATCGATGGTTCCGCTGTTATTCACGTCGTAGCTGAACTTTAGATAGACCACGTTCTCGGCAACCGGCGCAGGCACTTGGCCATTCTGAATGCGCATGAGCGTCGGCAGTCCGGTGGAGGCCGGGATGGTGAGATAGTAAGTCACCATCTGCAAGCGCACAGCCGAGGGGGTGGTAGCGTTGTCGAACTGCGCAAGGCTGCCGCTGGCGTCGCCCGGCTGATTAACGTGGCCGGGATCCAGGCCCGGACCGGCAAAGGGAACCAGGTAGCAAGCGCTGTAGGAAATGCTGGATGGCGCGCAAGCAGTGACGGCTCCAGTGACCACACCAACGGCGTTTGAGCCGAACAGCACCATGTCGCCGATCTGTAAGCCCACGGGAGCGGCTGCGTTCAGCGCCGCGGGGGTCACAATGTTTGTGGGCAGCACGCACGTCGAAGGCAAAGGAGTGGGCAATTGGAATGTGACCTGTGTTCCGGCGGCGTTCATCGCTCCCACGTAGCAGTTCAATTGAAGGGCGGGATCGGCAGCGACAACAGTAATGATGTCAGTGGGACCCTGGGCTGCATTGACAGTAATGCCGAGGTCGTAGCCCGGAATAATCGAGTAAAGATAAGGGACGCTTGATCCGGTGGGATTGACCGGATAGGTAACGGGCAAGTTATTGACGTAGTTGCAGGTCGCCAAAGCGGTGCAAGGATAGACGGGCAAAGTGCCGCTATTGGCAGGCAGGCCGACGGCACTGGTGGAAAGACCCTGCTGGCCAAGAGCGCCCGCTCCGGCCATGCTGATATCCCGCTGAAGCAAGTTGGCAGCGGCGCGGAAATCCTGCTGCAGCTGCGCCTTCTGCGAAGTGACCAGGTTTGCGTTTAAAGCCTTGCTGAACAATTGAGCGGCAGCCGCGATCAAAGCCAATCCAATGGCCGCAGAGAGCATCATCTCGACGAAGGTAAAACCTCGACTCGGATTGGATAAGCGTCGCATGACTCCCTTTCTAGTGGTATGCAGAGATGTAGTCCACGAGCGTGTACGTCTTGGTATGCCCCACATTGGGGACGGTGTAGGCGATCGTGATGTTGACCTGAACCAGCGTGGGATCGGTGTTGCCGTTCTCCAGCAGGGGGGTGATGGTGACGGTGCGCGTGTAATTATTCAGCGAGACGATCACATCGTCAGCCGTGCCCAGAATGCCGTCGGGGCCAGGCTCAGTCAGACATTCAACGCCTCCGTTCGGGCAAACCGTGCCGGAAGCCGTTAAGCAAGAAGTATCGTCGGCGGTATCGAGAATGCCATCCGGGCCTGCGCACAGCAGAGGCAGAGCGTTGGGGAGGAAAATGCCGGGAGGCGTTCCGGTATTCGCGATCGCCGAGAAGCCGATCTGTGAAGTATTGCGCGCATTAAAAATACTTTCCATTGCCTCGGAGGCAACCTGGCGCGCGATAAGGTCTTGCTGCGAGGTCTGGGTAGCGGCCATGCTGACGCCGAGAGCGGCCAGCAGCGCCATCAGCCCACCGGTAAGAACCAGCATGGAGATCATGACTTCGATCAGCGAGAAGCCAGACTCCGGATAACCCGCGAGTTTCGAACGATTAGCCTTCATATTTGACTCCAGGTCCACGCGCCCGCCACCTGTGCGAGGTGCCAACCGCGAAGGCGGCCCGTGTATCCCCACAAGGTGATGGCCCGGTAGGTCGGAAGCTGTCCCGTAATTCCGAGATAGACGACGCCGTTGTTGGGGTTTCCGCCATTCGGCCCGGCGTCCTGCGCCGATCCATCGGGATAAAAGTAGATCGTGCTTCCCCCGCCGCCGGTAACCTGATCGAAATCGAACGCATGAGCTTCGATTCCAAATCCGTCGGGGGCGGTAACGGCGGGCAAGCCTGTGTTGTTGAAGGTCACGTCGGGAGGAAGTGTCGCTGTGAAAAGCACGGGAGCCGTAGGAATATCCTGCGTGACGGTAATCGTTCCGCCGCTCGGGTTAGCCCCGCCCACGGGTCCGGTGAAGGTGACTTCGTAAATGCGCATGTCGGCAGCCGCGGCATCACGGGCGCGGCGTAATGCCATCAGGGTGGTGTTGTAGGCCTGATTTACATGCTCCTGCTTCATCACCGACTGCATGGCGAGATCGGTAATTGCCGCCAGAATCAGCGAGATCGAAACCACCGCCAAGGTTTCCAGCAAAGAGAAGCCGCGTTGTTTCGTGGTTGCCATAAGTCCTTGTCAGGGGAGGTCCTAGTACGTGTCTTGCAGGTTGGGACGAAGCCCATAATGCCGGCCGCGCCAACCAGCAGAACCGGCATTTATCCCTGCAGTCCTCATCATCGTAGGGAGGGTACGCGGGAGCGTCAAAGCACCACGGTGCAACGCAAGAGCATTGGTCCTTTGTAACGGCGGAAGTGACTCAGGTCACGCGGTTGAGGATAGTGGAGTTAGAAGAAAACCGATGCGAGAAGGCGGGAATCGGGATGACTCCGGTAACTTGTAGGTCGAACTGGGGTGACCCTACGATGCAAAAGTATGAATTTGTCATCGCTATTGGTCTGCGCCGATGAAGCGTCGGCGAAGGTGCTGCGCGGCGTTCTCGAGGAGCTGGGTATACGAGTGGAACGCTGCATGGATGCGGTGCGTGCCGGCGTGAGGCTGGCGCAGGATCACTTCGACCTGCTGATTGCCGATTGCGAAAAGCAATCGGAGGTGAAGAACCTGTTGAGCGACTGCCATTCCTCGCGCGGATCGGGCGCCACGCTTGCGATTGTCGTGGTGGGGGGGCAGGAAAAAATCCGCGAGATGTTTACGCTCGGGGTGAACTTTGTAATGTATAAGCCACTGACACCAGAGCGGGCCATGAGCACGCTGCAGGCTGCGCAGACCGTGTTGTATCGGGACAAGCGGCGCACGACGCGGATCAATGTACACGCCCAGGCGACCATCGACTACGCGGGCGCGGAACAAGCAAAAGCGGCGCTGGTGGATGTGGCCGAAGATGGCATTGCAGTGAACTTCGGCAAGCTGCTGCCGCCGACCTGCAAAGTTTATTTTCAATTTCAATTACCCGGACAAACGAAGACCATCCGGCTTTCCGGGCTGGTCATCTGGCAGGACTGGAGCGGCCGGGCGGGCGTGCAGTTTGCCGACGTGCCGCCATCTTCGCGGAAGGCTTTATCAGAATGGCTGGAAAAGAATCTCAATGAGCCCGCCAAGGCGGAAAAGCCTTCTGAGGCCGCGAAAGCCGAAGAGGTAGTTAAGCCGCAGGAAGAAATCGTACGCGCAGATTGGGCGGGTGAGAAGCCGGAATCAAAAGAGCACGACCGGGAAGCAGTGGCCCGTCTGCGCTCCGAACCCGGCAACCGGCGCGGGCAGACGCGTTACGCGTGCCGCCTGGGAGCGGAGGTTTACCAGAAGGGAAGTCCGGTGCGGAATTACTGCCACCTGAGCGATCTAAGCCCGGGCGGGTGCTACCTGGAAATGCCAGTAGCCTTCCCGAAGGGCGCGTCAGTCGAGATTATCGTGCGCACGTTCGACATCAAGCTGCGGCTGGCCGGGGAAGTCCGGGCCTCGCATCCGGGATATGGAATGGGAATCTCGTTCAAGCTGAACACAAAAGACGAGCGCCTGGGCGTGCAGCAGTTGATCGATTTCGTCGCGGCCACAACCGAAAGCAACTAGCGGAAGTTCGTTGCGAGTGGCAGTGGGGGACCTGCGGCAGAGCAGCACTCTTTAGTATCAACAAGGAGTTTTCCGTGTTTTGCAACAATTGCGGCGCCGATATTCCGCACGATTCCCGGTTTTGCAAGATGTGCGGCGATAGTTTTCTTGTGTCGCCCAACCGGCCAGGAACGGGCAAGGGTAACTGGTCGGTTGCCGTGTTCGCGGTTGCCGGAGTTCTTCTGCTTTCCGCCCTTGGCTATTACGTCTACACACGCAAACAAATGCAGGGCGGCGCGGCGTCGGCCATCGACGAGGTAGACCGCTCGTTTGACAAACTGACGAAAAAACCGCACAGCATTCCGCTGGTAAGCGATGGGTTGACCATCAATCAGCTGGGCTACTCCTATTTCAAGCTTCAGGTCCCGGCCAAAGCGAGCAGCGTTGAATTTCACGGAAACTTCACCGCGAGTGGAGGAGCGGGGAATATGGTCGAAGCGTTTCTATTTTCCGCGGACGGCTACGAGAACTGGCAGAGGCAACAGTATGCCAATCCCCTCTATAGAAGCGGTCGAGTCAGCATGGACCAGATGGATGCGGAACTCCCTTCCGGCCCGGGAACTTACTATCTGGTGTTCAATAATAAATTTTCTGAGCTCACTCCAAAGACAATCCACGTACAGGCAAAGCTGACTTACTACCAGTAGCGAACTGTCGGCTCACTTGGTAAACCTGCGAACGAAACCCTCGATCGTGCGCAGCCCACATTTCAAATTCCCGCTTCGCGCGCTCAGCCGCGGATTACTTTCCTTTCAAATTATCGCTGTCGCGAATGAACTGAGCGACATTGTCGTGAATTGTCTTCAGCGAGGCTTCGTGCGCGTAGACCATGTGCCCGGATTCGTAGAAACGGAATTCGATGTTCTTGTTCAGGTTTTGAGGAATCGGCAGGTGCTGCATCTCGTAGACTCCCTGGTAAAACGGAGTGGCAAGATCAAAATAGCCGGCATTCAGCAGGACCTTGAGTTGGGGGTTGTACTTCATGGCGACGGCCAGATCGTGCATCACGTTGGTCGAGCCGGGGAAAGCAAAAGGGGCGCCCGGCAGCTTGTGGGAGAAACTCCACCAACGAAAGACGTCGGTGTCGGGTTTGTATTCTTTGTCCTCGCCGTACTTGAGATCCTTGCGCACGTAGTCG
>JASICF010000086.1 GCA_030044775.1 Candidatus Sulfotelmatobacter sp.
ATAACCGACTGGAAATCCTGCGGCAGAGCCTCTCCGACTTCGACATTCTGAATACGTCTGAGAAACGTGATGAGCTTCGAACCATAATTGAAGCCCTGCGAAGAGGAGAAGTTCCGCTGCGCTGAGTCAGTCTGTTGGAAGGCAGGATGCCGAGTGCTGGCCGTGGATATACGGCACTTTAAGCGCGGTCAGAACGCTGCTGGCGTAATATCCCCATTTCACTCATCGAGGGTCAATGAGTGCTAACGCCTGATTGCAACATTTAATTGATCTACACAGATTCGCCACCGGACCGCCCATGTTCCGAGTAGGCAAGGAACGCTGCCCGGCTAAGTTTATCTCACTGGGATAAGATGACCTGGGTAGGTGAGGATCGCGTCTTTTCGGTTGTGGCCTCGCTGATCGACGAGTTCGAGGCTCCAATCTCGCGGCTTCGTCAGATTATCCGGAAGGTTCAACGTGAGGAGATAGAAGCTCGTAATCTGCCGATTGAATGCATAGACTGAGGCGTGTATCGCGGATTTCACACGGTCGTCATAGATAACCCTGTGCGCTAGCATTTCAGTCCGCCGGTCGACCGCAGCAGGAGCTCCGACGGGGATTGGGGAGGGGTAGAGCTCCACCTCGAATCCCCCAGACTCTCGAACCATCTCGAGGAGATTCTCGCGACCTTCAAATGGAATATCTTCCGGCAGGAGGAAAGTGAAAAGCCGAACGCCGGAGGCGCGGACGAGATTGGCGACCTTTTCGAACCGAGCTTTGCTGGAGTTTTCACCGCCGTCCGTAACCGCGAAAATCGCGTCCCCCGGTTGAGGCGGATCCAGCTCTTTCAATCCTGCCAAGATCGCCTCGTATAGGGACGTATGTCCCTTGACTGATGTGCGATTTGATGCGCTACTGCCGAGCCATTCCAGCGCGCGGTGGCGATCTACGGACAGAGTGGACCTCTCTTCAACTTTGTCGGAAAATGTGAGAAGCGACAGACGTGCCTCCGGAGAGGCTGCGGTGATGAATTCTCGGGCTTCGTCGCGCGCCACCTCCCATTCGTCTCCACCCATTTCCGCTCCGCTCATGCTGCCGCTGGTATCCAGCAACACGACGATGCGGCGCGGCCCGTCAGCGAAGGTGAGGCTGACCACCTGAAGGTTATGCCGGTGGGACTTGGCCTTAAAGTTTTTGCTACGGAGGCCCTCAATTGGGATTCCGCGTTGGTCCACGGCGTTGATTGTCACAGTGATCTGCCGAGTATCAGCCGCGCGTGCGTTTAGGGAGAGAAATAGTCCCAGGGCAGTAACAAGAATGGTCGGTCTGGTGGAAAGCATAATCTGAGCCCCGATGCGAAGAAGCGAGGCTCGATTGGCCGGAACTCCGATTTGCTCGCGTGCAAGCGCAGTTATCGTCGTTGCCCGAGAAGAATTATCGGCTTATCGCTCGGAGCGAGTCAACGCGAAACCTAATTGGTGAAATATCCCGATTACACTCACGCCCCCCGCGCGCGCACGCGCGCAACCCCGCCCCGCGCGCGAGCGGCCCCATCGCCGAGACCGACCCCGAAGGGGGTCGGTCGAGGCTTAACACAGTCGCACACATACACGCGCGCGCAGGTGTAGCATTTTCCCCTCGGCTCCCTATACCCCGAGGGCAGTTTGACCCTTCTTTTCTCGCAACTGTAAGATCAAAGCACTCGGCATTCAGCAGTCAGCACGCCGCCGCTCGCGAAGAAATTCTTCCCAAGCTGAATGCTGACCTCTGAGTGCTGATTGCTTTCCATGCCCGAACTTTCCAAATCGTACGAGCCCGGAGCGATCGAGGCGCGCTGGGCCGAATTCTGGGTGAAAGAAAAACTCTTTTCGGTACCCACTCCGCCACCAGGTGAAACGCGGCCCGTGTTCACTCTGCTTCTTCCCCCGCCGAACGTGACCGGCTCGCTGCACATGGGGCACATGTTCGAGCAGACACAAATGGACATCATGGTGCGCTGGCATCGGATGCGCGGCTTTGTCACGCTGTGGCTGCCGGGCATGGACCACGCCGGCATCGCTACGCAGTTGATGGTTGAGCGGCAACTTGCGAAAGAAGGCAAAAAGCGCCGCGACCTTGGCCGCGAAAAATTCATCGAGCGCGTCTGGGAGTGGAAAAAGCACTACGGCGGCAGGATTCTCGATCAGATGAAGCGCCTCGGTGCCTCCGTCGATTGGAACCGCGAATATTTCACCATGGACGAAAATCTTTCGCGCGCGGTGCGCGAAGTTTTCGTACGCCTGTTTGAGGAAGGCCTGATTTACCGCGGCAAATACATCGTGAATTGGTGCCCGCGCTGCGAAACGGCGATCTCCGATCTCGAGGTCAAGCACGAAGAAGTAGCGGGGAAGTTGTGGGAGATTCGCTATCCGATTGTGGGTTGGTCTGAGTTCATCACGGTCGCGACGACGCGGCCGGAAACGATGCTGGGTGATGTGGCCGTCGCCGTTAATGAGAACGATCAGCGCTACAAGCAGCTCCATGGAAAAAATGTCCTTCTGCCCCTGATGAACCGCGAAATACCCATCATCACCGACGAACTTGCGCAGCCCGAGTTCGGGACGGGCGCAGTCAAAGTGACACCGGCGCACGATCCCAACGACTTCGCTGCGGGCAAGCGCCACAACCTGCCGCAGATCGACGTGATGGACTTGAACGCCCGCATGAACGAAAATGCAGGCTCCTACGCCGGTCTCGACCGCTATGAAGCCCGCAAGCGTGTGCTCGCCGATTTGCAAGAGCAGGGATTTCTGGTGGGCGAAAAGAATCACGCGCTCGCGCTCGGTAAATGCGATCGCTGCGGAACCGTGGTCGAGCCGCGACTTTCAGAGCAGTGGTTCATCAAGATCAAGCCCCTGGCCGACCGCGCCAGAGAAGCTGTCGAGAGCGGCGAGATCACCATCGTCCCGGACAATTACCGGCAGATTTATTTGAACTGGATGACCAACATCTACGATTGGTGCATCTCGCGCCAGTTGTGGTGGGGACATCGTATTCCCGCATGGACCTGCGAAGGCTGCAAAGAAGTTATTGTGGCGCGCGAAGCGCCGACACGCTGCGACAAATGCGGTGGATCAAAGCTCGAACAGGTCTCCGACGTCCTCGACACCTGGTTCTCGTCAGGCTTGCTGCCGTTTACGACGCTAGGCTGGCCGGAGAAAACGCGCGATCTCGAAGTGTTTTATCCGAACTTGCTGATGATCACCGGTTTCGACATCCTCTTCTTCTGGCTCGCGCGCATGGTTATGTTCGGCTGCCATTTCATGCAGGGCCACGAGCAGGATGCGGCGATCAAGCAAGCCAGCGGTGAAGGCGACAAGAAGAACGACAGCGTGCCGTTCCGCCACGTTTATATTCATGCACTCGTGCGCGACGCCGACCGGCAAAAGATGTCGAAAACGAAAGGCAACGTAGTCGATCCGCTCGATATCATCCGGCGCTTCGGCACCGATGCGACGCGCTTCACGCTAGCTGCCATGGCCGCTCCCGGCACCGACATTGCTTTCAATGAAAACCGAACTGAGGGCTACCGTGCCTTCGCCAACAAGATCTGGAATGCGGCGCGGTTCATGTTCATGAACGTGGATCATGTTAAGCAGCGCATAGGTCCGTCCCAATCGTCTCAGCAAATCGGGATCAGTGGGTTCACGAATGCGCGCATGGAAGATCGTTGGATTCTTTCGCGATTCAATCGTGCTGCGGCCGATGTTCGCACCGCGCTTGAGACATTTCGTTTTCATGAAGCGGCAAACCGCATTTATGATTTTTTCTGGGGTGAGTTCTGTGATTGGTACATCGAGCTGATCAAGCCGCGGTTGGTCTCGGAGGATGAAAAAACATATGCTCCCGCTCGTGCGAACATCGTGAACCTGTTTGAGACTTCGCTTCGCCTCTTGCACCCGGTGATGCCGTTCATTACCGAAGAGATCTGGCAGGCAATGTACGATGGTGCGCCTCCTTTCAAGTCGATCGCCCTGACTGGCTACCCAGAATCGGACTGGCGGCAATCTGACCCTGCGGCCGAAACCGAAATGGCGATTCTTCAAGATCTGATCGTCAGCGTGCGTAACGTGCGCGCGGAACTGAAAGTTGAGCCGAAGGCAAAAGTTCCCATAGAACTTTTCGTCCACGAGCCTGACATTCGCAGGATGATCGAGCAAAACCAAGGTGCTGTGGAGCGGCTCGCAAATGTCGAAGCGATCTCATTTGTCGATCGAACACCCACGGGCAAGGGCACAAGCCGAAGCACCTCGCGCTTTGATGTTCTCGTCATCTATGAAGCAAAGGTCGATTTGACCGCCGAATGCGAACGCCTGAAAAAAGAGCTGGAAAAAATCGAGAAGGGCATTGCCAGCGGCCAGCGTCAACTCGGCAACGAGCAGTTTCTGGCCAAGGCGCCGCAAAATGTGGTCGACAACCTTCGCAAGCAACAACAAGAGCTGGCTTTGTTGCGCGAAAAAACGGAAGGCAAGCTCAAAGAACTAAGCTGCGTATAAAATGACGTCCGTGCAATGAACCGCTAAAACGCAAACTGCGCCACCACGATGGACTTCAACTCACGACGCATCACCGCCATTATCGAAAATGCATTAGTGGAAGACCGCGCCACGCGCGACGCGACCAGTTACGCCTGCATCGACGCGAACCAGCGCGCCTCGGCAACGATCCTCGCCAAGCAGGATTGCATTCTCTCCGGCATCGGCGTCATCGCGCGCATTCTCGATGTTTATGCGGCACTTGACGGTGCGGTCACTTCACATTATGAAGTAACCACGCATCCTGAGATTTTCGACGGCGTGCGTCTTCATAACGGACAATCTGTCGCAGTCATCCGGCACAATGCGCGTGTGCTGCTTTCCTGCGAACGGGTAATCCTGAATTTCCTGCAGCGCATGAGCGGTATCGCGACCCTCACTCGAAAATTCGTTGATGCCGTTTTCGGCACAAAAGTCCGTATTCTGGATACGCGCAAAACTGTTCCCGGCCTGCGCATTGTCGACAAGTACGCGGTTCGTTGCGGTGGAGGGCTCAATCACCGTCTCGACCTTTCCGATGGCGTGCTGATCAA
>JASICF010000615.1 GCA_030044775.1 Candidatus Sulfotelmatobacter sp.
TGCATCGCATTTTGAAAGACGTCTTCCGCGATTCGTCGGAAAGGCGCGAGGGGAGCGTGCCGGTCGGGGAGTCGTCAAACGTCGACGCATCTGCCCATGCTTCGCCATGGTCGAAACGCGGCGACCACGCAGGGCATAACTCGCACGAGCCTCTGACCGGCCCGATTTCTGTCCAAGAACTGCACGAGATTGCGGAAGAGTCGAGCCAATCGGAGCGACGCGCCGATGATGCCGAACGCGAGCTGATGGAGTGGAAGAAGGTGAAATTCATGCAGGATCGTGTCGGAGAAGAATTCGACAGCCTGATCACCAGCGTGACCAGGTTCGGGTTCTTCGTCGAACTGACCGATCTCTTCGTTGAGGGTCTGGTTCCGCTCAACACGCTTACCGATGATATTTACACTTACCGCGAGAACACGCGGCAGATCATCGGTCAGCGCTATCGCCAGACCTACAGCCTTGGCCAGAAAATCCGCGTTTTGCTCGATCGAATCGACCCAGTGGAAAAAAAGCTGCAGTTTGCAGTAATCGATGAAGTTTCCCACCGTCCGAACAAGCCATCTCGCGCGAAAGCGAAGCGCGGAGCGGGCCGCGCTAGATGATCGCCCCGGGCTTCGCTCACATAGTTACTGCCGCAATCATTGCTGTCAGCATCCTGCTGATGCTGCTTCGTTTGCGCGATATCCCTGAAGCGTACTGGATCTGCGGCGGCGTGTCGTTACTGCTGGTCCTGCGGTTAATTACCCCGCAGCTCGCAACGCATGCGGTCGGTAAGGCGCTGGACGTTTGCCTGTTCTTGATCGGCATGATGTTGCTCTCCGAGCTGGCCCGCGAACATGCAGTTTTCGACTGGCTCTCGTCAATTGCCGTCCGCAAAGCGAATGGATCATGCTTCCGCCTGTTTGCCCTGGTGTATACCGTCGGGGCAATCGTTACGATCTTCATGTCGAACGACGCAACGGCGGTGGTTTTAACTCCCGCGATCCTCACCGCCGTGCGCAAAGCGAAAGTTCAGCCGCTTCCCTATTTGTTTACCTGCGCGTTCATCGCCAATGCCGCGTCGTTTCTTTTGCCGATCTCAAATCCAGCAAATCTCGTTGTCTTCCACGACGCTATGCCGCCGCTCGCCAAATGGATGATTGCCTTTGCCGTGCCCAGTCTGCTTTCGATCGGCGCGACCTTTCTAATTTTGCGGCTCTGGTTTAGAAGAGAGCTTTCCGAAAAAATCAAAGAGCAGCCGCAGAAAAAGCCCTTGAATGCCACCGGCAAGCTCGTGCTCGCCGGTGTGGCCGCGATGGTAGCGGCCTTGCTGACCGCTTCTTCCTTCGGCAATGACTTGGGGTTGCCAGCATGTCTTGCTGCTCTTGCAATCACGGCTGTCATTTGCACTAAGGAGCGCGCCAATCCTTTCGTTCTTGCCCGCGAAATCAGTTGGTCTACGCTCGTGTTCGTGATGGGCTTATTCGTAATGGTCGATGCGGCCGAGAATATCGGTGCGATGCGCTATACGAAGGAATGGCTGGAGTGGGCGCAGCATCTGGCCCTCCCAGCTGGCGAGTTCGTGACTGGATTCGCCGTCGGCATCGCAAACAATCTAGTGAATAATCTTCCACTCGGATTGATCGCGGGAAGCACAGTTCATGCCGCACATGCGAATAACACCATCGCGACCGCCGTGCTCATCGGAGTCGATCTCGGACCTAATCTTTCGATCACCGGATCTTTGGCGACGATCCTTTGGCTGATTGCCCTGCGTAAGGAAAAGTTGGATGTTGGTTTTTGGGATTTCCTGAAAATAGGCGTTGTGGCGATGCCGATCGCCTTGTTTGCCTCTTTGGGCAGCGCGATCCTGATGCAGCTGCTTCTGGCTCCTTAGACGCTTTCAGCAAAGATTATTTTCGAGAGAACTCCGCGATGTTAACCTAGCTCTCCGAATCCTGCTCATGCCTCGCCGCTCTCAACCGTTGCGCATCGCCATAGACACCGGCGGCACGTTCACGGACTGCGTCTGGATTGACCGCACCAGCGGCGAACTGCGCATCTTGAAAGTATTCTCCACGCCCACCGATCCGTCGCAGGCAATTCTGGACGCGCTTGACAAGATTGCTCATGAAGGTGAATTCGTCATTCTGCATGGCACCACGGTAGGCACAAACTCGCTGCTTGAGCGCAAGGGCGCGCGGACTGCACTCGTAACGACCGAGGGCTTCGAAGATGTCATTGAAATCGGCCGCCAGGCGCGCCCCAAGCTGTACGATTTTTTCTTCGACCGCGTCGAACCGTTGGTTCCGGCCGACCTCCGTTTCGGCGTGGAGGAGCGCGTAGCAAGCGACGGCGAGTTGCTGGGCGCGCCGGAGCCGGCTCAGCTGGAATCTTTAGCCTCGCGGATTGCGGCCAAGAAACCGGGGTCGATCGCAATCTCGTTGATCTTCTCTTTTGCGAATCCAAGAAACGAATTGGCGGTCACGCGCGCGCTTCGGCCGCTCCGAATTCCGCTCTCCGTCTCGCATGAAATCCTGCCGGAATTCCGCGAGTATGAGCGCACGTCGACGGTGGTCATTAACGCCTACTTGCAGCCGATCCTGAAGCGCTATCTCGAAAATCTGGAACGCCGAGTTCGGAATCCTCATATCTTCGTCATGCAGTCTAGCGGTGGCATTACGTCACTTGCATCGGCGGCGCGCGAACCCGTTCGCACGGTTCTCTCCGGACCCGCCGGGGGAGTTGTCGGCTCCGCGGCTGCGGCACGGCGCAGCGGATTCGAGCGCATCATCGCGTTCGATATGGGGGGTACTTCGACCGACGTTTCTCTGGTTGAAGGCTGTCTGGCAATCTCGAGCCAAGCCGAAATTGCCGGTCTTCCCGTCGGCGTGCCCATGCTCGATATCCATACCGTAGGCGCCGGGGGAGGTTCGCTTGCCCGCTTCGATGCGGGTGGCGCGCTTCGCGTCGGTCCGGCATCCGCCGGTGCAGATCCGGGCCCTATCTGTTATGGCCGCGGCATGCAGCCAACCGTAACCGATGCCAATCTTTTGCTCGGCCGTCTCCAGCCCACCCGTTTCTTAGGCGGCGATTTTACGCTCGATTTCGATCGCACGCGGCGCGTTGCTGGCGAGTGGCTCAGGCGGGAAGGCAATCGGCTAACATTGGAAAACTTTGCCGAGGGCATGATTCGCGTGGTGAACACCACCATGGAGAAAGCCATTCGCGTCGTGTCGATTGAGCGCGGACGCGACCCCCGCGATTTCTCTCTGGTTGCTTTCGGCGGCGCTGGAGGCTTGCACGCCTGCGCTCTCGCCCGAGCGCTGCGCATCCCGACGGTTATCATCCCCGCCATGCCCGGCGCTCTTTCGGCTCTTGGAATCCTCGCCAGCGATGTTGTGAAGGATTATTCGCGCACCATCTTGTTGGGCTGCACAGGCAGACTGCCGCTGGAAGCTTTGCAAAAAGAGTTCGCCAAACTGCAAGTGCGAGCGGAGCGGGATTTCCAGCGCGAGGCGTGGCGCGGGAAAATCCATTTTAAATACAGCGCCGACCTGCGCTATCTCGGCCAGGCATACGAATTAAATATTCCATTCAGTGGAACAATGTTAGCCGATTTTCATCGAGAACATCGGCGGCGCTACGGCTACGCCCATGCTACTCGGGAGGTTGAGCTCGTCACCGTGCGTCTGCGCGCCGCAGTCAAACCCACGTCAGAGGATGTCGAGAAGAGCGAACCTCCCGCAAGTGTCGCCAGGGCCTTTCACGAACGCAACCGAAAAGGAGGTTCGGGACGGGCGCGGATTGGCAAGCCTTCCGCATTCAGCACACCAGTTCTTTTCGACGGCAAGAAGCATTCGACCAGAGTGTATTTCCGCGACGACCTCCGGCCTGGCAAGAAATATAAGGGTCCAGCCATAATTACCGAATACAGCGCCACGACGGTCATTCCACCGCGGAAATTGTTTCATCTCGATTCCGCCGGCAACCTGATTATCATGCTGAGCTGATTCGCGTGGCGCGGCTTCGGCTTGTTTTAAAGCTTGCGCCATCTCGATTGTTACAATCCGATGAAAAGTGACTTCCCGCTACTGGAACCATGTTCGACGGCCTGCAGCCTTCGTTACAATGAGAGCGTGAAGCCGAGCATCTTTGTCGTCGAGGACGATCCGGATATTTCCCGTCTCGTCCGTCATCACCTGGAGAACGAGGGTTTTGCAGTTCGCATGTATGCCGCCGGATCGAATGTGATCGCCGATGCGGAGCGGCAGCGACCGGCTCTGTTTGTGCTCGATATCATGGTCCCCGGGAAAGACGGTCTCGAACTGTGCCGCACGGTCCGCCAGACTCCCGGGCTGGCGTCGGTGCCGGTTATTTTCCTTACGGCGAAAAGCAGCGAGGCCGACCGTGTCCTCGGTCTCGAACTCGGAGCTGACGACTACATCGCGAAACCCTTCAGTCCGCGAGAACTCGTGGCCCGTGTTAAGGCAGTGCTTCGCCGCTTCGAGCGCCCTCTTCCTGCCAGCCCGTTCACGGTGGGCGAAATCATCATCGACCCTGCCGCCATGATCCTCACTGTGCGTGGTGAAACAGTCCCCACCACCGCCACGGAATTTCGCCTGCTTGATTATTTTGCCCGCCATCTAGGCCGGGTCTTCTCGCGCGATCACCTCCTCGATTCCGTGTGGCGCGACACGTCCTACGTGACTCCTCGATCCGTCGACGTTTATGTCCGCCGCATTCGCGAAAAAATCGAGCCGGATCCGGAGAATCCGCGCTATCTTAAGACCGTGCGCGGCGCGGGCTATCGCTTCGAAGCCCCAAAATAGGCAAGCGCCGGCGACAATCGCTACTTGTGAAGGCGTCCTGGGCGTGAGACTCACGTGAGAAATCGGATTTTTTTCAAGTTGCTGGCGGCCTTTGTGGTTGTGATCGTCGCGGCCGCCGTTGCCTTCGATGTGATGATCGGCGGCGCCTGGGAGGCTTCGCTGCGCACCGAAATCCAGCGCAATCTTATCCAGAAAACGAAACTGCTTGCCCACCGTGTGGAAGCCGACCGAAGCCACTCCCTGGCGGATATTGCCGCCCAGGAGGGACAAGCCGCCGGCGCTCGCGTCACCGTGATCGATTCTGCGGGTAAGGTGCTGGCCGATTCGGAGGCTGCACCCTTCGACCTTCAGAGTGCGGCATCCTGGCCGGAATTTAAAGCGGCACTTTCCGGGAACATCGGCATCGCCGAGCGGCGCAGCGCAACGATAGGAACTCCCTTTCTTTTTACGGCGGTTCCCATCTCCGGCGGTGCGGTTCGACTCGCTTATCCGCTGTCGGACGTGGAAGCGATCTCGGCGAAGGTCCGCCGCCGGTTAGCCTCGGCTTCAACCGTTGCTTTCTTGCTGGCGCTTCTCGTCGCCGCGTTTGCTTCGCGCTGGAGCGCTCGGCGCCTGGAGCGCATCGTCGACGTGGCGGCGCGCATTGCAGATGGCGATCTTCAGGCACGGGTTCACGAAACTTCGCAAGATGAAATAGGCCGGGTCGCCGGCGCCATCGACAAGACCGCCCGTCGCGTCGAGCACAGCTTTGCCGCTGTCCAGTCGAGCCAGCGGCAACTCGAAACCTTGCTCAACAGCATGCAGGATGCCGTCGTCGCGGTGAGCGCCGACGGCCTTGTGCAGTGGGCGAACCGGCCCATGAACCGGCTTGTTCCGCAAGGCACCCGCTTGCAGCAGCCGGTTGTCGAAACCATCCGTGATCCCGACTTTCTGACAGCCGTCAAAGAGGCTACCCACTCCCGAGAAGTGAAAACCGGGCGTGCGACCTCCATCGTTCCCGGCCGCGCGTTCGATGTAACCGCCGCCCCTCTGCCCGATGGCGGCGCAGTCGCCGTGCTGCGCGATCTTACCGAAACCGAACGCGTGGAAAAAACCCGCCGCGATTTCATCGCCAATGTTTCTCACGAGCTGCGCACACCGCTTACTTCGATTCAAGGCTATGCCGAGACTTTGCTCGACGGCGCACCGGAGAACGGCGCTCCCACGCGCGAGTTTCTGGAAATTATTCGCAAAAACTCCGCCCGTATGTCGCGCCTTACCGAGGATCTGCTGACCCTTGCCCGAGTCGAATCCGGCGAGACTCGCTTCGACGCCGAATCCGTTCCGCCCGCGGAACTTCTTCACGACGCCGAAGAGAATTTTCGGGAGATCGCCCGCACCCATGGCATCGAACTGAAAATTCAGGATTCGTCCGCAGCGGGCTCGTCCGGCAACGGCTCGTCCAGCCTCTCAAACCATGATTCGCCCACTCAAAATTTGCCTCGCGTCCTGGCCGATCGTGAAGCCATTCACCAGGTTTTTTCCAACTTGATTGACAACGCCATGAAATACGGCGCCGCCGGCGGACGAATTGTGCTCGGCGCTCGCGCCGTCCCTCACGCCGTAGAATTTTTTGTGCAGGATTTCGGTGCTGGCATTCCTTCCGAACACTTGCCCCGTCTTTTCGAACGCTTCTACCGCGTCGATAAAGCCCGCTCCCGTGAATCCGGCGGCACGGGTCTCGGTCTCGCTATCGCGAAACACATCATGCTTGCCCATGGCGGATCGATTCGGGCCGAAAGTGAACTCGCCCATGGATCGAAGTTCCTGTTCAGGTTGCCGATTGCGTAGACTGTTTCGCTGGCGCTATCGAGCGGCGTTGTCTCACTTTGGAAGTTACCTTGGGAATCGCAGGCAGGTCACAAACGCAAGTCGGAACCCGCTTCGGTGTTAACATC
>JASICF010000616.1 GCA_030044775.1 Candidatus Sulfotelmatobacter sp.
ATTGAAGAACTCGAGCCGGTGCGGCGTGGAATTTATGGAGGGTCCGTGCTCTATGCGGACTTTGCCGGCAATCTGGATTCGTGCATTGGCATTCGCACCATGCTCATGCAGGGCCGGCACGCATACCTGCAAGCGGGAGCCGGGATTGTAGCGGACTCCGATCCGGCGCGCGAGTTCGAAGAGTCGATGAACAAGGCACAGGCGCTGTTGAGAGCGGTCGAAAGGGCTAGAGGCAGTGGCTAGGGGTCAGGGGTCAGGGGTCAGGGGTCAGGGATCAGGGGATCGGGGTTTAGCAGCTGGGGCGAGGCAGCCTAGGTCGCGGACTCGCGGTCAAGAACAGTGGCAGGAGATGGGCGGAGCCGAAGCCTAGCGTTCCCATTTTGAAAAATCAACAGGCGGCAAGTGATGGCCGTCACACGTAGAAACCTTCCGGTTGCGCCAATAGTAAATGAATGAGGTTCTTGCCTACGTCCTCGATCCAGTCTCACCGCGACTTGATCGCCTGGAAGAAATCGATGGAGCTGGTAGGAGAGATTTATCGATGGACGCAGAGCTTCCCAAAAACTGAGACCTACGGCTTAATTTCCCAATTGAGGCGTGCTGCGGTTTCGATTCCGAGTAATATTGCGGAGGGCCATGCGCGCCTATCGAGGGGCGAATTCAGGCAGTTCTTGGGCCATGCCCGAGGCTCTTTGATGGAGGTGGAAACCCAGATTCTGCTTTCGCAGTTGCTCGGATATCTGGATTCCAACCAGTCAGCCGAATTGCTGGAACGTGTCGCGGAAACAGGGAAGATTTTGAATGGCCTGTTGAATTCGCTAAAGCACGGCAAGCAAGAGGGTCGGACCGCTAACCCCTAGCCCCTAATCCCTCACCACTTGGACAAAGTTCTGTACCAGCCTCTTCCCCGCCTCCGTCAGGACGCTCTCGGGATGGAACTGAACTCCTTCGACGGGAAACTTTCTGTGGCGCAAGCCCATGATCGTGCGGGTACCATCCTTTTCGGTGGTCCAGGCGCTGACTTCGAGATCTGCCGGAAGGGTTTTTTCTTCCACGATCAGCGAGTGGTAGCGAGTCGCCGTCATGGGCGTGGGCAGACCGGCAAAAATCGTTTTGCCGTCGTGGGTGACCGCGCTGGTTTTGCCGTGCATAAGATGCGGGGCCCGAATGACGTTGCCGCCGAACGCCGCGCCGATGGCCTGGTGCCCGAGGCAAACACCGAGAATGGGCATTTTGCCGGCGAAGTGCCGAATCAGATCAATACTGATGCCCGCGTCCTGCGGCGTGCAGGGGCCGGGGGAAATCACGATGCGCCCGGGAGCCATTTCCTCGAGCTCGGCGATGGAGATTTGATCATTGCGGCGAACTTCAACCTCGGCGCCCAGTTCTCCGAAATACTGAACCAGGTTGTAGGTAAAAGAGTCGTAGTTGTCGAGAATAAAGATCACGGCGCCGGCCCACTGCAATAGCTTACACCGCAAGCGGAAGCGATTCAGTTCAAGGAATCTTGCGAATTTCTCACCTGAACGGGCTATTCCCACCACACAGGCGTGGTATTGACCCTGCCTCGCGGACAGGCGATCCTTGGACCATAAGTTAACGCCACTTCGTTTGGTTGGAGCAGTTCAATGGTAGAGGCTCAACAGGAAAAAAGGTCGGCCCGGCGCTTCGCCCTGCATATTCCGGCCGCGGTCAGCAGAAACGGCAACTCTCACAGTGAAGATGCACAGGTAAAGGACGTCAGCGCGCGGGGCATTTGCCTGTTTCTCGATGCCCCGATTCAGCAGGGCTCGCCGATTTCTTTCACACTTACCCTTCCACCGGAAATTACACTCACCGAGAATATCCGGGTGCAGTGCAAAGGAAAGGTGGTTCGTACCGAGGTTGGAGCAAATGAAGGCAAGATCGCGGCGGCCGCGGTCATTGAAGAATACGAATTTCTTTCCGGAACCTAAGTCACAACCTCGCTAAGCCTCGTGCTCCATCCTCCCTCCGAGGCTTCTTTCCGTACCTCAGAAGTGATAACTTCCTTGGATAAGCTTTCATTTTAGGGGATTCCCTTGGGTCGTCCTGCCTTCCAAATCCTTGCAGTGGTGTGTTCACTCCTGTTGGCCGAAACCGCCGCGTCGCAGAGCGCGAACAGCAAGGGCGGGGCGGTCTCGAATGCGGCTGACATGGCCGTGATTACGGCCGTTCGGATCGTGCATGAGGGGGCAAACGACACAATCGAAATCGACTCCAGCCGCCGGGTCGAGCCGAAGATCGAGTCGCGGGATACGCCGCCGCAGATTGTGATCGATTTGCCGAACGCGCGGTCAGCGATGCCGCGCAAACGCATGGATGTGTTGCAGGGAAATATCCTTAGTATTCGCAGCGAGGAACATAGCGGGGACCATCAGGAGGGATCCCGTTTCTTACGGATCGTGGTGAGTTTTCTGGTTCCGTATGGATACGAGTGGAGCGCGGAAGACAACCGGCTGATGGTCAGGTTGAAACCTCCGGAAGATCCGTATGTAGTCAGCCGAAAAAGCAAGGCCGAGCGGCCGCAGGCAGCTTCAGTCATTCCAATGACAGAGGCTGCGGTGGTGCCAGTGACGAGCGGCGTGGGAGATGTTTTGCTCGCCGGCCGCCGGTTTGCGGCCGGGTCGTCAATCACTGCCGGGAGCGAAACTGCCGTGCTGCAACTGGCGCGAGGTGGGCAGGTTGAGGTTTGCCCGGGAACCACGCTTTCGGTGACGCCCTCGCAGAGCAAAAAAGATCTAATGGTCGGCTTGAGCAACGGCGCCATGGAAACTCATTACCAGCTCGATGCATCGGCGGATACGATCCTGACGCCGGACTTCCGGATTCTTCTCGCCGGGCCAGGCGAGTTTAACTACGCCATCAGTAGCGATTCGAAGGGCAACACCTGCGTACGCGGTCTGCCTGGAAACAGTTCGTCGGCCATCGTCTCGGAATTGCTCGGGGACCGCGTCTATCAGGTAAAGCCGGCCGAACAAGCGGTGTTTCATGACGGGCGCATCGACAAGGTGGACGGCGATGTTCCGGCGGAGTGCGGATGTCCAGCGCCGCCGCCGGTGATGCGCGCCGAGGCCGCGCAACCCAACATCATTCCCGACTCGGACTCGCCGAACCTCACCCTGGCACAGGGCCGTTCGGAAGGTGACTCCGGTAAGCCGGAGGACAAGGTAAATGGAGGCGGAGCAAGCAACGAAAACTCGCAAACCCTCTCGAGCGGCCCGGAGACACGCCCATTGCCGCGCGGTACCGCGGATGCGCCGCATGTGCAGGTAGAAGCTCCATTAGTGTTTCGGGGCAGGGCGAGCTCTGCGGTTCCATCGGCGGTGGCCGAAGAGGCCGAGGCTTTGCCGGTGACCGAGCCCTCGAGATCGGCGCCGTTCGAAGTGCGGGCTCTTCCACCCGAAACTTCAACACCTCCTCACGGTGTTTTGCATCGCATCAAGCGATTTTTCTCTTCGATCTTTCAGTGAGAACGGGGCACTCGCCGGGGCGGTCGCATCTATTAGTTAACCGGAAAAACGGAAGGGTGAGCCTGATATACGTTGACCGGAGTGCTCGTGCGCGGTGAATACAATATTGAGAGGATAGGCTTTGTCGCGTTCGAAACGTGCCCAGAGATGCTTTCCGCAGCGCGCCAAGCGAATTTCACAAGCGGCGAGTTTTGCCGCGTAGCTGGCGATGATGCGGGCGCACTCGGAATCTTCCACACGTTCGAAGACCACATCGTCCGACACCCGGATTCCCGCCAGCGCCAGCAAACCCTGCCGCATCGCGCTGGCCGTCACCAAACAGGGTTCGGTGTGATAACCAAGCATGCGCTCGATGGCGTAGAGAGCGGTGTGATCGACGGCGCGGCTGAAGGCGACGAGCAAACTGCGGTTCGATTCGACCAGTTCGACCGGGATCATCTGGAACGATTCGAGCAGTGGCAGAGGGATGGCCGGGCAATGATCGGCAAACAGGTTGGCGGCTTCGCGAAGCAGAGGACATCTCCACTGGCGGGCGAGAGCGGCGGTGACGTCAAGTTCGGTCGCAAAACCGAGATGTTGCAGCCACTCTCCAATTTTGCCCCTGCCCGCGTTGCGTTGCGCTTCGAGGGCGCAGCGCAGTTGTTCGGCGGATAGTTGCTGGCGCGAGAGCAGCAGCAATCCGAGCGGGACGCGGTGGGACGCAATGGCTGCGCGCTCGGCAGCGGGACCGCTTTCGGAAAGAGCCTGGAGGAGGGCCTGGCGTAGACAATCGGCCCCGCAATATCGCCGGCCGTGCAGGCGGACTCCAGAAGAACGGCGATGCATGCGCTGCCAGCGGCTTCGCGGCCGCGCGGAATCGCAGCCTCCGCAGGCGGGAGCTGCCTTTCGCCACATTTCGTGCCAGGCATCATTCAAGAATTGAAGCGGGCAGTTTATGCGCATCGGCGGTGTTCTCGCTTTACGGGTTCGTCGGAGGCGATAGTTCGGTCACCCGAAGGCCATAGTTGATGTAGACGTCGACTACGTTCGTGGTGGTGTCGAAGGTCAGATTCCACACGTGCTCGATGATCATGGCGCGGGAAACCTCGCGGCCGGCGTTGCGCATCAGGTATTCGAGTAAAGAAAACTCTTTCGTGGTGAGATCGATCCGGCGCCCG
>JASICF010000617.1 GCA_030044775.1 Candidatus Sulfotelmatobacter sp.
GATTGGCTCTTCGTCAAACTTCACTGCCACAGTATGGACGCCGCACAACGAGAGTCGGTGATGGGCGCGCCCATGCAGAAGTTTCTCACTGAACTCGTCACAGGAGCGCAAGAGCGGCGAGAACTGATTCATTTTGTCACCGCCCGCGAGATGGTTAACATCATCTTGGCTGCGTGCGATGGCCGCGAAGGCAACCCGGGCGAATATCGCGACTACCGGTTAAAACTGGCTGCCGGCACGGTTTCCGGCGAACGCGACGTCAAATCGCAAATGAGTTGGAGGGCCTAGGGCATGTGCGGGATCGCAGGCATCGTCACCACCAACGGCGAACGAATCGACGCCGCCACGATTCACCGCATGTGCCAGGCGATTGTGTACCGCGGTCCGGATGACGAAGGCCTGTTCGTGAAAGATGGAGCCGGCCTGGGCATGCGCCGTCTCAGCATCATTGATATTGCCGGGGGGCATCAACCGGTATTCAACGAAGACCGGAGCGTATGGGTGGTTTTCAACGGAGAAATCTACAATTTCCCTTCGCTGCGAGAAGAATTGATCGATGGCGGTCACCGGTTTTCTACCCACACCGATACGGAAGTAATTGTCCATCTTTACGAAGAGATGGGAGCGAATTGCGTCAGCAAACTTCGCGGCATGTTCGCCTTCGCCCTCTACGACGAACGTCGGCGAAAACTGCTGATGGCGCGTGACCGCTTCGGGAAGAAGCCGCTGCACTATGCATATCAAGACAACCGGCTGTTTTTTGCCTCCGAAATCAAATCGATCTTGAGCGTGGCGCCCGAGCTTGCCGGCCTCAACAACCAGGCTCTGCTGCAATACATGTGGTTCGGCTATGTGCCCGACCCGTTGACCGCTTTTACCTCGATTCATAAACTTCCCCCGGGTCATTTGCTTGAATTCGAAAACGGCAAGACCCATGTGCGTCGATACTGGGATTTGCCTCACTACGGCGATCGCGCTCCACGCAGCGAAGAAGAATGTCTCGAGGAAATGGAGAAGCGACTGGCGGAGGCGGTTCGCATTCGCCTTATTTCAGATGTCCCATTGGGTGCGTTGCTGAGCGGGGGCACGGATTCTTCGACCGTGGTAGCGCTCATGGCGCGGGCCAACTCTGCTCCGGTCAAGACGTTTGCCATCGGCTTTCGCGATCAGAATTTCAACGAAGCTCCTTATGCCCGGATGGTTGCCGAGAAATTCGGCACCGATCATCACGAACTCATTGTGGAGCCCGACGTACTCGAAACAGTGCAAATGTTGACCAGTTCTCTGGAAGAACCGTTCGGCGATTCCTCGATGCTGCCCACTTATTTTGTGTCCTGCCTCGCCAGGAAACATGTGACCGTCGCGCTATCGGGCGACGGCGGCGACGAAATTTTTGCCGGATACGACCGTTACGCAATTCACTTGCGGCGGCAAGTTTTCGAGCGGGTCCCTGAATGGGCGCGACGTTTTTACCGGAACCAGTTGTATGCGCGGTTGCCCGCGGACATGCGCGGCAAAAAGTTTTCTTACAACGTTTCCCTGCCCTGGCGCGAGCGTTACGTCGATGGCATTTCGTTTGTGCCGGCATTCGAACGCGACATGCCGCTGCTCTCGGATGATTTTCGCGCTGTCTTGCGAGAAACAAGCGATCCGGCTGACGTGATGTACAAGTACTTCGATTCGGCGCCGGCTGACGATCCGGTAAGCCAGATGCTTTATGTCGACACCAAGACTTACATGGCCGCTGACATTCTCACGAAAGTGGATCGGATGAGCATGCTGGCATCGCTCGAGGTGAGGGTGCCGATACTGGATCAGGAGTTTGTCGAATGGGCAACCAGATTGCCTGTCGATTGGAAAATTCGGCGAGGCAAGCAGAAATATATCTTGCGTAAGCTTGCGGAAAAAGTCGGCGTTCCTCGAGAGGTTCTGTACCGCCCCAAAAAAGGTTTTGCATTGCCGCTGGTGCACTGGATGAAGCACGAATTGAAAGAGTTGATCGAAAGCGTGCTGCTCGATCCGGAAACCACGAGGCGGGGATATTTTGAGCCTCGCGGCGTGCGGCAATTGTTGGATGAGCACTTTCGCGGCCGCCGCGACCACTCCGGCCGAATCTGGCGGCTGCTGATGTTTGAACTCTGGCATCGCAACTATCTGGCGCGACTTCGGACCGATGGCGCGCAATATGAATCTTTGCGCGTGATGCCGACGACTGGCGGCTTAGGATGAAGTCGCTGACGGATCAAACTGAGCCTGATCTGGCGATCTCTGCTACATCGCAGGTTTCAGAGCCGATTCCACCCAACGCCATGCCAGGCCCAATCTTCCTGATGGTGAACAGCCTCGAAACCGGAGGCACGGAGAGGCAGTTCGTCGAAATCAGCCGCGCCTTGCAGTCGCGCGGCGTTTCCGTGCACCTAGGCTGCCTGCTGAAGAGAGGCGGCTTCGTGGGGGAACTGGATGAATTGGGTGAGTTCGATTTGGGCGGCAGCTTATATGGCTTGAAATCCTTGCGGAAGCGTTGGCAACTGGCACGTCATCTGCGTAGCCTCGGCATCAGAGCGGCCCATGCTTTCGACTTCTATGCGAACCTGACGCTGATACCAGCCGCCAAACTCGCGGGCATCCCCGTGATCGGCAGTCATCGCCAACTTGGCGATT
>JASICF010000618.1 GCA_030044775.1 Candidatus Sulfotelmatobacter sp.
GTCAACGTGCCCTTCTGGACGGCGATTCGCGGGGGCGTGATGCGGTTAAACATCACGCGGCAGGATGTATGCGCGAATTGCCACGGACTCGGCTATATCGAATCGCCAGGAAAATGCTCGGAGTGTGACGGAACGGGACAGGTGACGCAGACCGGCGGGCGCGGCCCGGCGAAAATGAAGTTCAATGTTGCCTGCCCGAGTTGCCAGGGAACGGGCAAGAATATTGCGACGTGTCCGGTTTGCCACGGCGAAGGCACCGTGCGCCGCACCGATCCGTTGGAGGTTCGGATTAAATCCGGCACTCGCGACGGGCAGCGCATTCGGCTGGCGGGCAAAGGCAATGCCGGATCACACGGCGGCGCGGCGGGCGATCTGTATGTGATTATCCGCATCGATCCGCATCCGGTATTTCGTCGCGAAGGCGACGACATCTATTTAACCGTGCCGGTGAGCGCGAGCGAAGCCGCGCTGGGATCGAAGATCGAAGTTCCGACGATTGATGGGCGCGCGCTGCTGAAGATTCCTCCGGGGACGCAGCCGGGACAAAAGTTGCGCCTGCGCGAGAAGGGCGTGCCTTCAGCCACGCAGGAAGGCGAACGCGGAGATGAGATTGTCGAGATTACCGTACACGTGCCCATGCCGCGCGACGAGCGCACAAAAGAATTGCTGCGCGAGCTGGCGAAGTTGAATCCGGAAGATCCGCGAGCCGAATTATGGGGCAAGGTCTAACCATCCAATAGTTGACTCCGTCAACTATATTCAATACACTGCCTTTATGGCAGCTCCCGCCGCACTTCCCAAATCTCCTGACGATCCTGTCTCGGCAGTTCGCAGCTTCAACCGCTTCTACACCCGCCAGATCGGCGTTCTCGACGAGCACTTGCTCAACAGCCGCTTTTCGCTGACCGAGATGCGTGTGCTCTACGAATTGGCGCACCGTCATGGAACGACCGCCGCGGACCTGTGCAACGATCTCGGTCTCGACCCCGGATATTTGAGCCGGATAGTTCAGCGGTTCGAGAAAGAGGGCTTGCTCGCTCGCGTCAGATCTTCGCGCGACGCGCGGCAGAGCAATCTCTCTTTGACTGCGCGCGGGAAAAGGACTTTTGCCCCGTTCGAAGCGCGCTCGGCAGAGCAAATGGGTCAGATTCTTGCCAGGCTTGGCCCGGCAGAACAGAAACGCCTACTCCAAGCGATGACCTCCATTGAAGGACTGCTGGACCCCAAAGCCTGCCGGAGCGATTCTTACGTTCTACGTCCGCATCGCCCCGGCGATATGGGATGGGTGGTGCACCGCCACGGCGTCCTTTATTCCCAGGAATACGGCTACGATGAGCGCTTCGAATCGCTGGTGGCCGAGATCGTCGCCCACTTCGTGCAGCATTTCGACCCGAACCGCGACGCCTGCTGGATCGCCGAAAAAAATGGCGAGATCGTTGGCTCGATCTTCTTGGTCAAAAAATCAAAAACTGTCGCCAAGTTGAGGCTATTGCTCGTCGAGCCGTCGGCTCGCGGATTGGGAATCGGCAAACGGCTCATTCAAGAATGCATTCGCTTCGCGCGGCCAGCGGGCTACAAGAAGATCGTGCTGTGGACGCAAAGTGAGCTGCACGCCGCCCATCGTCTCTACGAACAGGCCGGATTCAAGCTGGCCGGCAAGAAGAGTCACGATAGCTGGGGACGCAAAGGGCTGGTGGCGGAGACCTGGGAGTTGAAACTGTAGAATTACCCCGAATCAAATCCCACTTCTCGCGAAAGAAGCGAGAAGTGGGGCACCGTGTTATTTCCTATTTCTTCATGCTCGGATCGTCAGCCGGGTTGATGTAGTTGAATTTGACCGGCGACTGGCCGTGGATCTGAATTACGGTTTCACCCGACGCCCCCGCGTAGTGATGCATGTCCGGATCGAGATAGGCAAAGCTGCCGGCGGGGAATCTCATCGTCTTGCTGTCGTCCCATTTGTCGCCCATGCCGACGATCAGGGTTCCTGAAATAACGGTCACGTTCTCGCGCAGCGGATGCGTGTGCGGAGCGACTTTGTAACCGTCGGGCATTTTTAGAAAAATGGTGTAGTCGCCGCTTTCGGCCATCGGGTTCCCTTCCAGAACAGCGATCTGGGCGCCAGCAGGAATAAATGGCGGAGCCGGTCCCCACTTCACCTGATCGGGCGTGAAGGCGTTTTGAGCGTTGGCAGGTTGAGTGGCAAATGAAACAGTGAACGAAAGGGCGAGGACTGCGAGAAACGGTAATCTCATCGATCCGCCTCCAAAGCGGTGGGGAAATCATATATCGAAAAATGCCAGAGAAACAAAGCCGCCACCAGGATTCTCACAAGTCTGCCCAACGGATCGGGTCGCTCTCGGCGTTACCTCCGTACCTGAACTCCCTGCCGAGAATTTTTTCCTAGAACTGCACATTTTTCTTGCATCCTGTGGAAATTCCCGTAATCTCACTAGTGCGAACTAACTCCGCCGCAATGCCCGGAAAATCGCTCGCAACCCGGGAGCCGCGCAACGTCAAGGGAGGCGCGGTGGTGAGAGTGAGTCGCTTTGGGAGGAAGACATAGAAATTGGCATCCGCTAGCGCCCCGCGTCAACAAACCGAAAACCCCCAACCCCTATCCGTTATCCCCAATCGGAAAAAATTCGTCAGGCTCACCTTGTGGCCCTTGGTCGCCGCCACCTTCTTTATGGTGTCTGGCGGGACCTATGGAACGGAAGACATCGTGCATGGCGCCGGCTACTGGCGCGCGATTTTGATCCTGATGCTCACCCCGCTGCTCTGGAGTCTGCCCACAGCTTTTATGATCGGCGAGCTCTCGAGCGCGCTCCCATTTGAAGGCGGCTACTACGCCTGGGTGCGACGGGCGATGGGTAATTTCTGGGGATTTCAGGAAGCATGGCTCTCACTGGTTGCGTCGATTTTCGACATGGCGATTTATCCAACTCTGTTCGTCGCGTACCTTACACGCATGTTTCCGTGGTTCCAGGTGAACAACCGCGGATGGTGGGTCGCGCTTGCCGTGGTGATCGCGAGCGCGTTGTTGAATATCGCCGGGGTCAAGGTTGTTTCCATGACTTCGTTGTGGCTGTTTTTTGCTTTGTCGGCGCCGTTTGTTGCAGTTGTTCTACTGGCTCCGTTTAAGTTCGGAGCGCTGGCGAATGCGGTGACCAAGCCGACGACCTCCACGGTAGACATCCTCGGTGGGCTTCTCATTTGCATGTGGAATTACATGGGATGGGACAACGCCTCCACCATTGCTACCGAAGT
>JASICF010000619.1 GCA_030044775.1 Candidatus Sulfotelmatobacter sp.
GCCTTTGACAACAACAATACGTTCACAACGTTCGTCTACGGCAGCAACGTTGCGGCGAACACCTTTGGCCCCACGATCACGCTGACCGATCCAACGTTTCAGTTCGCGAATACTCCCCAGGTAGGGTATGACAGTGCGACGAATCAGGCTGTGGTCGCGGCTTCGGAGGGAACTGTGGGCGGCCCAGCGCCGCAGATTGCGCTGGTGGATCTGACGACTGGGGTGGTGACGCAGTTCACGGGAATTCTCGGGCCGCCGCCGTTTCATCAGGGATTCATCAACGGGATGGCGGTGGATTCGGAGGACGGCATCGCGGTGACGACAACAGAACTGGACTTCCGCGTGGAGTTCTACAATCTGGCCACGCAAACCGGTTTTGCTGTGGTTCTGCCGGGCGCGAATGGGCAGATCGAGAGCGGGACCGACGTGGAATACGATCCGGTGAACAAGCTTTTTTTTGTAGCGCAGGAAGTTTCGAGCACAGCGCCGGGAAGCAGCATTCAGGTGTATGACATCGAGGGAAATCTGGTGGAGTCGCTGAACGGCTTTAACTTTTCGGACGAATTCAATGTGATCGGCACACACATCACAGTGAATCCGACAACGCGGACGGGATACGTCGACGGCCCGGATTCAGGCGTGACGGAGTTGCAACAGTTCACGTATTAAGCGGCGGAGCGATTTGGCCTGTCAACAGCAGGTTCCTCACCGCCGCATCGCGCCGGTTCGGAATGACATCCCGGTGTTGATCTCGACATCTTGTTAGCCGAACCGGAGCGTCGGGTGCGGGCCTTCTTCATTTTCCGCTGCGTCGGCAACGTTTCTTAATTCCGGATATTTTTGAATCAGCGTTTCCGGCGCCAGCACGCGATGGCCGCCGATCATGGCTTTCAGTTCCAGCGCGTTGACCCCCGCTTTGCTTTCGAAGTGGTTGTTAGTGATGACGTAAGTTGCCTGCGCCTTCTCGGCAACGTTGAGGATGCGGTCTTTCCATGCGGTGAGCTCGCGCTCGCTATAGAGATAGTTGTAGCGGTCGTTGCGATTGTCGGAGTCGAACCACTGCTCATAGTTACGTCCGTGAAGTCGGATGTAGCCGATCGCGCCGGTGACGTGCTCGGTGGGACGAAGAGAGCGTCCGAGCAGGGGCTGATCGATGTTGCAGAAACCGACGTTTTGCTGGGCGAAAGCGGCGAGAGTTGCGGGATCGTTCCAGCTCGAGTGGCGCACCTCGACCACGCGCGGATATTCGATGAACTGCCGCAGCAGGCGCTCGACGTATTCGCGATTCAGCGAAGTATTTTTGAACGAAACCGGAAACTGGATGAGTAACGCGCCCAGAAGTCCTTGGTTGGCGATCGAGTCGAGGCCTTCGCGAGTGAGACGCTCGTCTTCATCGGTGGGGCGGATGGTCGCGGCAGAAGTTGGCTCCATGACCGCGATCGGAGAATGCGTGAACGCGCGGTAGAGCTTGGCGGTGAAAAGAAAATTTTGGTTTACCGCGGCGACTTTTCGGCACCAGAGCTTGGCCAGCTCGGGCTTCAATGGTCCGTAGAATGAGGTGTTGATTTCGGTGGTGTCGAAGAAGCAAGCGAGGTACTCGAGCGGGTGGATTTTGCGGCGCGACATTCCCGGAGGATAGAAAATTCCCTCCCAATCTTTGTAGGACCAGCCAGCGGTGCCGACGCGAAGCCGAGAAGAAGAGGTTGGCGGCGCCTCGGTTGGCTCGGGACGTTCTGGCTGCGAAGCTTGCATGGCGATCCGCAGACGGTGGGCAAGGGAAGGTTAGCACAACGGCGCAATCGAGAATGAGGCGCGCGGCGCGTGCCTCCGGAAGAACTTGTCACGCCCAAGAAACTGTGTGAAATAGAGCCATGCGACTCGCGATTGCAATCGGCTTGGTGCTGTGCATCCTTCCCGGGCCCGGGGCCCGGCTGGGAGCACAAGAGAAAAACGACGCGGCTTACGTTCGTTCGCTCGAACTGCAATGGACGGAATCGTACAAGCAGCGCCAGGTGGGTATTCTCTCGTCGCTCCTGGCCGACGATTTCGTCATCACCATCGAAGACGGCAGCACGTATAGCAAGACCGGCTACATCAGCCATAGCGCTGAACCTTCGGTGCATGTCGATGTCGCGGAAATGTCGGACATCAAAGTCAGGATGCACGGGAACATCGCGGTTTTGACCGGCGCCTATCATGAGCGCGGCGAATCCGGCAGCAAGCCCTACGAATATCACGACCGCTTTACCGATGTATGGATGAAGTCAGGCGGAAAATGGCAGGTGATCGCATCTCACTACAGCGTGGCGGTTAAGTAGAGCTTTACGGGTCCGCTTGAATGGTTATTGCAGCGCCAGCACGACCCAATAGGCGCCGGTCGGATAGGTATCCGTGCGGGCGTAGCATGCGCCGACAGAGAAGCTGCGCAAATCCTGCATGGAGAAGGCTTGGCTGGCATTTGAGGGCAGGATTTCCGGGCGCAACGTAGTGTATGTCAGCACGCTGTAACGTTGCCCGAGTTGATGAATCGAGACTGTTTGAAGTTTGTCGGCTTTCGCCATGGAACAAGCCGCGTCATCGGCCGCGGGCAAATCCTGGCGAGCCAAAGCGGGTTGCCTGGCTCGCCGCCGCGCAAGCGAAACAGCCGCCGCAAGCTGGTTTTTGAATTGTGCAGCGGAGTATGCGGGCAGCGCGTGGCCGAAATCCTGCACAATATAAAGCTGATTTCCCGAGTGCACCACCCCGATGCCGACCACGTTGTACGCCGCATTCAGCAGATTGGCGCGATGCGGGGCAGAAAGCATCAGATGGTGGTGCCCGCCTGCGGCGTCGATATCGAAAGCAACGTTCTCCGCCTCCTGATCCAATTGCGTGCGGGTTGCCGCGGCGAGGCGTTGCGGCAGAGAAAGTTCGTTTGCGAGCTGGTGCGAGAGTTGCCCGGCGGCCAGCATCGCTTCCGCGTGCGCGCGGGCTGCCTGCGTGAGGCCAGAATCAATCTTCAGTGCGGGCGCGCCGGCTTTTGACCTTTCCCGATTCGCGAGGTCGAGAAGCATGGCTTCCGCGGACGAATCGTAAGGCGAGCTGAACGGAATATCCGCGTCGGCCGCCGCGCGCAGCGTCGGCTCGCGAGCCGCTTGCGGGGACCGGGGTTCCGGCGCTGCCACCAGCCGCGAAGAAGCCTGCGTCCCGGCCGCACCCAGAATCATCACGGCCGTCCATGCACCGCGCCGGGCGGCCATTTTGAGGTGGATGGACCCCCGGTTCACGCTCTTTCCGAGACCTGCGCCGGAGAATTGATTGAGCCGCGCCATGGCGTGTCCGTGCCTTGCCGATCGAGCGATCTCGACCCTGGGAAGGGTCTTAATTGGTTGCCAAACTTGCCTCTGGTGCTAGGCTAGAAGCTGAAATTTCCCCGAAGAAGTTACCTTCGCTATGGCACCAGGTGTCGCAGGGTTCATCGGCCTGTTGTTTGGAAGCTTGATTGCTTGGCTGGCGCTGCGCTCGCGCCACGCAGGGGCAAACGCACGTTTGTCTCTGATTGAAAAGGAGTTAGCGGCTGAAAAGTCCACTCTGGCGCGGCTTCAGCAGGCGCATAGCGATTTGATTGCGGCAAGGGCCCGCCTGGAATCGATGCTGGAATCCGAACGGAAGACCAGCAACGAAAAGATCGAACTTGTCGCACGCGCCGGCGACGATTTGCAAAATGCCTTCAAGGCTCTGGCGGCAGAGGCTCTAAAAAGCAACAATTCATCGTTTCTTCTGATCGCGCAGGAAACCCTGAAACGCTTTCAAAGTGAAGCCCGCGGCGACCTCGAAGCGCGCGAGAAAGCGGTTGCCGATCTGGTCGGGCCGGTCCGCGATTCGTTGAACAAGGTGGACGCGCAGATTCAGCAGATGGAAGTCGCGCGCGGCGACGCTTACGGCGAGCTGCGGGCGCAAGTGCAGTCGCTGATCACGACGCAGAAAGAACTGCAATCGCAGACCGGAAATCTGGTGCGCGCGCTTCGCACTCCCAACGTGCGCGGCCGGTGGGGCGAAATTCAATTGCGCCGGGTCGTCGAAATTGCCGGCATGCTTTCGTACTGCGATTTTGCCGAGCAGGAAACCATCACGACCGAGAACGGCAGATTGCGCCCCGATCTCGTCGTGAAACTGCCCGGAGGCAAGAACGTCGTGGTTGACGCGAAAACTCCGTTGCAGGCGTTTCTCGATGCGTTCGAAACCAACGACGAGGACGCCCGGCGCGCCTGCCTTGCCAACCACGCGCGGCAGGTTCGCGATCACATGAAGATTTTGAGCGGGAAAAATTATTGGGAGCAATTCGAATCCACGCCGGAATTTGTCGTGATGTTTCTGCCGGGTGAAACGTTTTTCAGTGCCGCGCTGGAACAGGATCCCGGCTTGATCGAGCATGGGGTTCTCAATAAAGTCATTCCGGCATCGCCGACGACGCTGATTGCTCTGCTCAAAGCAATCAATTACGGGTGGAATCAGGAAAAGCTGGCGCGCAACGCGCAACAGATCAGCGCTCTCGGAAAAGAACTGCACGAACGCTTGCGGTTGCTCGCAGGACACATCGCGGCGGTAGGCTCGGGACTTGACCGCGCGGTCGAATCGTATAACAAAGCCGTAGGCTCCCTCGAAAGCAGGGTGCTGGTCTCGGCGCGCAAGTTCGCGGAGTTAGGCGCGAGCGTGGCCGACGATATTCCGGAACTCGAGCCGATTGAAACCACCGCGCGAGCGCTTTCGTTCGAGTGGGATGAAGAGATCCCTTCATCTCCGGAGGAGGAAGAACGCAAGGCCGGCTGAAACAAGACCTCATCACAGGCGTTCATTCTGGCGAGATCCCTCCGCCCGCCGGTGAAAACGCGGGCGTTCGGGATGACGCCGGGAAACGGGACCTGAGAACGTAACCCATTCCACCACATACGTTTTTTAACTGCTTTAAAGCTCCATTTCACCTCCGCCGATATGCCAATTGCTGACGCTGCATGATGTGGCGCCGCCCATGGCTGCGTTCCCTTCTTAAAAACGCCAAAGAATAAAGGAGCCGTCGGTACTGTGAAGTCTGCCGCTTCTTGTGCAGTAAAAGCTGTCGTCAAAGCAAAGTCCGACGGGTCCTCTCTCTCGCCGGGCAAGCCTTCGGGCGAAACCGCCGAGCAAATGTTGGTTGCCCAGGCTGAGCGAAATTTGGCGGACCAGAAATTTGCCCTCGATCAGCACTCGATTGTCGCCACCACCGATGTTCAGGGAACGATCACTTATGTCAACGACAAGTTCTGCGAGATCAGTAAATATCCGCGCGAGGAACTTCTCGGGCAGAACCATCGCATCATCAACTCGGGTCACCACCCCACCGAATTTTTTCAGGAGATGTACCGCGAGATTGCCAACGGCAAAGTCTGGCATGGAGAGATTTGCAACCGGGCAAAAGACGGATCGCTCTATTGGGTCGATACCACGATCGTTCCGCTCCTGAATTCTGATGGCAAGCCCCGGCAATACATCGCGATCCGCACCGATATCAGCGAGCGCAAGCGGGCGGAAGAAGCGCGGAGCTACCTGGCGGCCGTGGTTCAGTCGTCAGAAGACGCCATTGTGGCCAAAACCTTGTCTGGGGTTATCACGGCATGGAACCCAGGCGCGGCGAAGCTGTATGGCTATTCTTCAGACGAAGCTGTCGGCCGTCCCATGCGGATGCTTATTCCCGACGAGCGAGCCAACGAAGAAGTCGACATTCTGGCAAGAATCCGCCGCGGAGAAAGCGTCAACCATTTCGATACCGTGCGCCTGAGGAAAGACGGCACGCGAGTTGATGTTTCGGTTGGCATCTCTCCGGTCAAAGACGCGCGCGGCATCATCATCGGCGCGTCGAACATCGCGCGCGATATTAGCCAGCGGAAACAGGCAGAGGCGAAGCTGGCGGCGCAAGCCGAAGAGCTGTCGAGACAGGCGGAAGAACTGGCGCGTTCCAACGCCGATCTCGAGCAGTTCGCCTACGTCGCCTCGCATGACTTGCAAGAGCCGCTGCGTATGGTGACGGCCTACACGCAGCTTCTGGCTGAGCGATACAAAAACAAACTGGATGAGAGCGCCGACAAGTTCATCGGATACGCGCAGGATGGTGCCATCCGCATGCAGGTGCTGATCCAGGACCTGCTGGCCTTTTCCCGCGTAGGACGAAAAGAAGATGCGATCAGCACCGTCGATTGTGGCGCGGTGATGGAAGAAGTAAAGCAGTTGCTCTCTTCGGCGATCGCGGAAAGCAACGCAGTCATCTCGTACCGCGAACTGCCGAAAGTGGAGGCCGTCCACACGCAGATGGTGCAGCTGTTTCAAAACCTGCTTGGAAACGCGATCAAGTTCCGGGGAAAAGACACACCACGGATTCTTGTGGACGCAACAAGAAAAAACGGGCAGTGGCTGTTCACGGTAAAGGACAACGGAATCGGAATCGCACCGGAGTACGCGGAAAATATTTTTGTGATTTTTCAGCGATTGCACGCGCGCGCTGAGTATCCCGGGAACGGGATCGGCCTGGCGATCTGCAAGAAGATCGTGGAGCGCTACGGAGGAAAAATCTGGGTGGAATCGCAGTCCGGAGCCGGGTCTGCGTTCCGCTTCACCGTGCCGGTTCGCGCCTCCCAGAAAACCGAGGCTGCGCACGCATGAACATGACATTTCATCTTCTCGTGGTGGATGACAACCCGGCCGACGTCTCGCTGGTGCGGGAGGGAATGACGGCCGCCGCGTATTCGGGAAAGATCGAAAGCGTCGGCGACGGCATGGAGGCGCTGGCGTTTCTGCAGAAGAGAGGGGACTTCGCCAACGCGGCGAAACCCGATCTGGTGATACTGGATTTGAACCTGCCAAAGCGGGATGGCCTGGCCGTGCTGGCAGCGATTAAGGCCGGCCCGGAACTGCGCAAGATTCCGGTGGTGGTTTTCAGCAGTTCGCAGTTGAGCCGGGACATTTCGCGCAGCTACGAGCTGGGAGCGAATTGCTACATCAACAAACCGGGAAACCTGCGCGACTTTTTTTCCACCATGCGAGCGATTGAACAGTTCTGGTTTAGTTCGGCGAGCCTGCCGCCCAGAGGAGAAGAAAACCGCAAATGAATCCGCAGACGACGAATGTGTTGCTGATTGAAGACAATCCGGGAGATGCCGACCTGGTTCGGCTTCGGCTGGTCGAAGGGCGATCTCCGGTGAAGGTGAACTGCGTCAACCGGCTATCGGACGGCCTGGCGTCGCTCGAAACCGAGACGCCGTCGGTGGTTTTGCTCGATCTGAATTTGCCCGACAGCCGGGGCGCGGAAACCTTCCGGCGGGTGATGGAGCATTCGCCGAATGTCCCGGTCGTGGTTCTTTCCGGGCAGGATGACGAAGCGCTGGCCATGAAGGCGGTGCATCAGGGCGTGCA
>JASICF010000620.1 GCA_030044775.1 Candidatus Sulfotelmatobacter sp.
GCCAATATAACGCCGCCGGCGTCTCCGCTCCGTTGGGATACAGCGTGATCTGTTCCTCGAATTCTTTTTTGGCTTCGTCGTTACGTCCTTGGCGTAACGTGAGCCAGGCGGCTTTCCAGTGCAGATACGACGCTCGCGGGCCGTCGGGAAAGCGCTGCTGCGCTTCGCGATAGGCGTCAAGCGCCTGATCGTACTCCTGATGAACGAGGTGCAGATTCGCGGCCGAAATCAAAGCCTGCTCAAGCCACAAACTGCCCGGCGCAGACTGGCGCAATTGCTCGACGGTCTGGTAGAAAGTGCCGTTATCATTTGCCGCGAACGCGACCTGGCCAAGCAAGTACAGCCGCTGGGCGCTTTCGTCGCTGTTCAGCGGTTCCAGAGAGGTCAGCACCTGGTGCGCATCGCGGTTTTTGCCGGCCCGGTGCAGCGCGTCCGCGAAAGCCAGTTCGAAGGCAGGACGCTCCTTTGAGGGCGCCTGGCTTGCGAGACTGCGATATTCATCCGATGCATCGGCGTAGCGCCGGTGCTTCATCAACTCCTCGGCGCGAATCTTGCACTGAGCGATCGAGGGAGCGGGAATTGACGGCAGCTTTTCCAACTCGATGTGGGCGTTGTCGGCTTCGCCGGCAAGCGGCATCGTGTAATAAACCGTCTCCAGGGCCTCGGCCGCTTTCGCATTCTGTCCCAGAGCGGCGTAGGCGCGGCCCAGCGTGTATTCAACATCGGAGCGCGTCGGGATGCGAATCGCCTCCAGCGCTGCGACCGCGTCCTGCGCCTGACCTTCGGCAATGAGCGCGTCGGCGTAGCTCACCATCGCATCTCCAGCCAACACGGAGTCGGGATAGGTTTTGGCGAAATTGGCCAGGTTCGCAATCGCTTCGGCCATGCGTCCGGTCTGCAGGTACGAATTCCCGAGATAGTAGGAAACGTAATCGCCCAGCTCTCCGGCGTGTACTTTGGCGCGGCTCAGAGGGTCGATCGCTTTCGCATAGTCGTGATCGAGCACGTGGGCGTAGCCGAGAACCAGCCACGCCAGTGCGCCCGGATCTTCCTTCGCATGCGCGCGCGCGTAGCGCTCCACTCCCAGGTAGGCCGCCGGAGAGCGATCCTGCAAAAGCTGTTGCGCCATGGGACGAAGGCTGGCCGAGGCAACAAACGCCTGGCGCATTCGCCGCACTCGCGGAGAGAGCGGACGCCTGCGCACGTTTGTGTAGTGTCGCCGTGCCGCGCTCGTCGCGGGCTTGCCGGCCATTTTCTTCGCAGGAGCGGTTTGCGGCTTTGCGCCGGAGTTAGGGCTTGCGGAATTTTGAGCCGCTCGAGAGGAATCCGATGCTTCAGACTGACTCTGGATCGAAGTCCACGATCGCGACGCAGCGACGGGCACCGGCAAGAAGATCCCGGGAAGAGAAAAAGGAATTAGTGCTGCTAAACTCCACCACCACTTCGAACCTGATTTCACCGCTTTACCTTGAATGCGAAAGCCGCCTAGCCACAAGAAAGAGCTAACAGCGGCAAGAGCGCCGCTTTACCCGCCCTTACCGCCGGAAGTTTGCCCCCATGATCGAAATATCATCCTCTGCGAGGCTGCGGACCAATTCGCTCTGAAAATAATCTGCCGCGGCCGCCACCGTGCTGCCGTAGCGCTTTTGAAAAGTGCCGCGGCTCTTGTCGATATCTTCTTTCAGCCGATCGTACAAATCTTTATTGCGGCGTCCCTCGGCCACTTTCGCTTGGTTATAAAGCTTGATTTCATCCACCAGGAGGCGGGCAAAACGTTGTGCCTTGCGATGTGTATCCGCGTCTTCGGGCGACAAGCCGGCTAGTGGATCGGCCGCTGCCGCGGGCGCCGCTCCCGCGCTCGCATGAGCCGCCGCGACCTCCACCACTTCCGCAGGTTCGGGCGCACTGGCAACCGCATGCTTCGGGGCATGCCCGGCGAACGGATCGGAAAACGAACTTACAGCCTGCACCTGTGGCGAGACCGGTTCAGGCCGGCTTGCCATGACGCTATCTTCTTTTGCCGCGGCCTGCTTGCGAAGCGACGAGACCTCAAGCCACGCGCTGGTCGCCATTACCAGAAGTTCCAAAGCGGCCGAATCGAGCTTGCCGGCATCGCCGCCGTCGGCATACACCAGAGCCGCAACCTTATCCTTCAGCAGCAACGGCAACATCAGCACTTGTTCATTCGATGGCGCGCCGAACCGATCAACGAAACTCTTGCCCATCTCCGCAATGTTGCCGGGAGTGACGACTCGGTTCTGATAGGTGTGAGCGACGGGTCCAGCGTTCAGGTCGAGTGCAAAATCTTTGACTGCCTCATCGTCACCGATACCCCGAGACTGCCACCCGGACGCGGCGCCGGCTTTCACGACGAATAGCACGATCCGGGCGCAGTATTCACTCCCGGCATCTAAGAGGGCTCGCAGAATTTCTTTCTGCGTCGAACCGGCGTGAATATTCGAGACGGCGCGGACCAGGTCGCCCGAACTTTCGCCAGACGCGGCCGTTTCTGCGTGAGCCGGCAACACCTGCAGAACCTGCTCTGCGATCTGTGACTGCAGGTGCGGCAGTTGTGCCTCGAGAGATTCGGCGACGGCGCGTTCGATGATCTGCCGCAGCTCACCGCGATTCGCCGATGTTTCCTTCTCTTTATGTTTCGCCATGCCTAGGAGAACCGTGTTCTCTTAACTGCCGCGATCCGGACGAAAAACGGCTTCGGACTACACGTCTAAACGCTGATTATACGGTACTTGCAAGAGCGTCCCAGAGTACGTGAGGACGTGTTCGACCGCGTACAAATCTCCCCTTTGACTGTATCGCAAATCGCCGGCAAACCGAACCCGAAAGCGATTGGGCAAACACCGAGGTTACCAAGTAAAATAACAGACGTAACTTTTTGGAACGAGAGTTTTCTTTTCTACGCAAAATACTGCATCGCCGAAACTATGGGAGCCATCCAAAACAAACTAGAAGGGCCTGTTACAGATGAGCTGGCTCTTGTACAGGCAGCCAAACGGGGCGATGACTCGGCGTTCGAAGAGTTGGTTCGCCGGTATGACCGCAACGTTTTTCGCATCGCGCAGCACATAACGCAGAACCGCGAGGATGCGGAAGATGTGGTGCAGGAAGCGTTCCTGAAAGCGTACGGGAACCTGGCGAAGTTTCAGGAGCAGTCGAAGTTTTACACGTGGCTGGTGCGGATCGCCGTCAACGAAGCGTTGATGAAGTTGCGGCGAAAAAAGCCAGAGCGTACGGTTTCGCTCGATGAGGACATCAAGACCGAGGACGATTCTCTTCCCCGTGAAATCGCGGATTGGAGTCCCAACCCTGAGCAGCAATATACCCAGGCTGAGTTACGGGAGATTTTAAGCAAGACCATCCAGGGCCTTCCTCCGGGCTTTCGGACCGTGTTCGTGTTAAGAGACGTGGAGGGACTTTCAACTGAAGAAACGGCTGCCGCGCTGGAACTCAGCGTGCCCGCCGTCAAGTCGCGGTTGCTGCGGGCTCGGCTGCAGCTTCGCGAAAGGCTCGGCCGATTTTTTCGCAAGCGCGAGAATGGAGACAATCAACGTGATAGTGGAGATGGCAACCGGTGAAATGCTCTGAGTTTCTGAACGAGCTGACGAATTATCTGGAC
>JASICF010000087.1 GCA_030044775.1 Candidatus Sulfotelmatobacter sp.
CCCGCCTGCGGCGAGGCGAGCGGATCGATCATTTTCAGACGATGCGCCAGCGCAAAGACGGCAGACTGATTAATGTGTCGGTCACCATCTCGCCGGTCAGGGATTCAACCGGCAAAATCGTTGGCGCTTCAAAGATCGCGCGCGACATTACCGCACAGAAACAGGCCGAACAATCGTTGCGCGAGAGTGAACAGCGGTATCGCACGGTTACCGATGCCGCGCCCATCATGGTATGGATGGCCGGGACTGACAAGCTTTGCTTTTACTTCAACAAGGGGTGGTTAGATTTTGTCGGGCGCACTCTCGAGGAAGAGTCCGGAAGGGGTTGGGCTGCGAACGTACATCCCGACGACCTTGATCGTTGCTGGCAAATCTACAGCAGCGGCTTCGACGCTCGCCACCCATTTGAAATGGAGTATCGGCTTCGGCACCAGAGCGGAGTGTATCGCTGGATTTTCGATCGCGGAGTGCCTCGCTACGCGCCAGACGGAACGTTTGAAGGATATGTCGGCGGCTGCCTCGACATACACGACCGAAAGGAAGCGGCCGAAAGAATTCGCATTGCGGACGAAAGTTTGCGCCTGATCACGGTTCAGGACGAAGAACGACGGCGCATTGCACGCGAATTTCATGACAGTGCCGGTCAGACACTAACCGTTCTCGGACTTAATGTCGCACAACTGGTTCAGGACGCAAAGACAATCTCGCCCGAGTTGGCGAGGGAAGGAACGGAAATCGAAGAAGTGGTTCAACAGCTTCATCGCGAGATACGTACCGCGTCCTATCTGTTGCATCCCCCACTGTTGGATGAAGCTGGAATCAAGGCAGCCATAAGCGGGTACGTCCAAGGGGTTGCCGAACGCAGCGGCCTGGCGATCGATCTCGACATTTCCGAGGGTTTCGGAAGGCTGCCTAGCGATATCGAGCTTGCGATCTTTCGCATTGTTCAGGAGTGTCTAACGAACATCCACCGACACGCAGAGAGCAAAACCGCCTGGATCCGGGTGGCGCGGGAAAACGCCAGCGTCTATATCGAAGTGCGGGATGAGGGCAAGGGCATGTCGCGCGAGCGCCTGGCCGAGGTCCAGGCAAAAGGCTCGGGTGTTGGTATCACCGGAATCCGAGAGCGCCTGCGCCGACTGCGAGGCGAAGTGACGATTGAATCCAGTAGTTCAGGAACAACGGTTTGCGCAAAGATCCCGATTCCAAAGGATTCTGCCCTCGCAGATTTAGAGCCTCTCCGGGCAGCCGTTTAGCGAAAGTGGCCAACGTGCCAGCCGCAAACACGTATTAACCCTTCTTCGCTGATTCTCACTCAAGCCGAAACCGGGCTTGAGCGGCCACCCGTCACCCAACGAAAACCGCGATGGTGGGGCGGCCTCAGTAGTGGTCGCGCCGGGATGATAAGTCCGGCGCTGCACTGTTTGACGCTTCTCTTCCCTACTCTTTACACTTAGTAGTGTGAGCCCCACAGAAACTCCAGATACGGCGAAGGCTGAGGCCAAGCCAGAGGCCGATAAGCCAAACGCTAATAAGAAAAACACCAAGCGCGAGATTTCCGTCGAGATTCCGGCCGAGGAAGTGGCCCGCGAGACCGAAGCGCAGATTCGGCGCTATCAGAAAAGCGCGCGGCTGCCGGGATTCCGCTCCGGGCACGTGCCTGCATCGATCATCCGCCAACGGTTTGGCGAAGGCATTAAGAGCGACGTAGCCGAGGCGCTGATTCCGAAATATTTCCGCAGAGAAGCCGAAAAGCACGGGCTGGTTCCGGTTTCGCAGCCGCGGGTGAGCGATCTGCACATTCACGACGGCGAGCCGCTGCGCTTCAAGGCAAGTTTTGAAGTGCTGCCGGAAGTTCCGGTGGAGGGTTACAGAGAGCTGCGCGCCGACAAACCGGAGATTTCCGTTTCCGATGAAGAAGTCGAACAGGCGCTGAATAATGTGCGCGAGCAGCATGCGACTTATACAACGGTCGACGGGCGCACGCTGGCGGAGGGCGACTTCGCGCAGGCTTCATTAGAGGGCAAACCAAAAGAAGGGGATGGAAAACCAAAAGAGGCCAACGATACCGAGCCTGCGAAGCCGGTGCATATGGACGATGTGCTGATCGAGATCGGCGGGAAAAATACGGTACCGGAGTTCACTAAGAATTTGACTGGCGCTTCTGCGGGCGAAGAGAAGATGTTCGATGTGGTGTATCCGGAAGACGCGCCCGACAAGCGGCTCGCCGGAAAAACTTTCGTTTACACGGTGAAGGTAAACGGGATCAAGCAGAAGACGCTTCCCGAATTGAACGACGATTTCGCGAAAGAGCTGGGCGAATTCACCAGCCTCGATCAGGTGCGCAAGCAGATTCGCGAGAACATTGTGGCCGAAAAGAGCCATACCGCTCAGCGTGAAGCCAAGGATAAGCTGGTGGATGAGCTGGTGAAGCGCAACGATTTTGAGGTTCCGGAATCTTTAGTCGACCGGCAGATTGATTTGCGCCTGGAGCGTGGGCTGCGCGCGCTGGCAGCGCAAGGCATGAAAGTGGAAGAGATGAAAAAGATGGACCTGCCGAGGCTCCGGGCTGGGCAGCGGGAGCAGGCAGTGCATGATGTGAAGTCGTCGCTGTTGCTGGAACGCGTGGCCGATCTGGAAAAAATCGGAGTCAGCGACGACGAGTTGAACCAGGAGATCGAATCGATCGCCAGGCAGTCAAAACAGACGCCGGAAGCGGTTCGCGCCCGATTGACACAGGATGGGGGCCTCGATAGAATCCGGATGAGAATCCGCAGCGAAAAGACCCTCGACTTTCTTTATCACCAGTCCGCGTAGTTCAAGCGGACACTTCGATCCTCCCCGAAAAGCAAG
>JASICF010000621.1 GCA_030044775.1 Candidatus Sulfotelmatobacter sp.
TGATGCAATTCAATGCGGAGTTGCGCGGCAAGCTGAAGTCTGAGGGATTCGTGAGCCGCGATCCGCGTGGCAAAGAGCGGAAGAAGTACGGTCAAAAGGGTGCTCGCAAGCGCTTCCAGTTCAGCAAGCGCTAGCGCGCTCGCAGTCCTGGGCTGCGAGTCCTGAGTCCCGAGAGTTGCGGTTTTACCCGCGACTCGCGGCAAAGGACTAGCTACGGTTTTAGGTGTTCAATTCTTCCCGAGCCTCGCGGCGCGGGGACGGGAATAGCAATCCAGCCGGTTTCGCTGGAGTTCGACTCGAACGAGTGAGCGAAACCAAACCGGCGGGATGCAGACTACACGAGGAGGTTGATTGGCTACTATCACCATGAAGGAGTTGCTCGAAGCGGGGGTTCACTTCGGGCATCAGACGAAGCGCTGGAATCCCAAGATGAAGGAATACATCTTCGGCGAGCGCAATGGAATTTACATCATCGATCTGCAGAAGACGCTGAAGATGTTCAAAGAGGCGTCGAAGTTTGTCCAGGACCTGGCAGCCGAGGGCAAGATCGTGCTCTTTGTCGGAACCAAGCGCCAGGCGCAGGACGCCATTGCCGAAGAAGCAACCAAGTGCGGCGGCTTCTTCATTAATCAGCGTTGGCTGGGCGGTCTGCTCACCAATTGGGTGACGGTGCAAAAGTCGGTGAAGCGGCTGAAGGAACTCGATGAGATGGCCACCGACGGCCGCTACGAGTTGCTGCCGAAGAAGGAAGTAATCAAGCTCGAGCGCGAGCGCAAGCATTTGCAGGCTAATCTCGCGGGCATCAAGAACATGAGCCGGTTGCCGGATGCGATCTTCGTGATTGATTCGAACAAGGAACAGATCGCGGTGCGCGAGGCGCGCAAGCTGGGTATTCCAGTGGTCGCGGTGGTCGATACCAACTGCGACCCCAGCGAAGTGGATTATGTAATTCCCGGCAACGACGACGCGCTGCGGGCGATCCGCCTATTCACTTCGAAGATTTCCGAGTCGATCGCCGAGGGCGCGCAGTTGATGAGCGACAAGCAGGTCGCCGAGATGAGCGCTGCTACGGAAGAGGCGCAAGCACAAGAATCGGCTCCGGAACAATACGATGGGGCCGACATGGAAGCTGAAGCGACGGGAGCCGAAGCGGGCGAAATGGAAGATATCAGCATGGAAGAAGTGCTCGGCCCTGGCGGACATAAGAAGCCGGTGGCCAACGAAGACTCCGACGTTCCGAAGGTTGAGAGCCAGACAGTCTAAAGCAGTTGTCAGAGGTCAGTGGCCAGTTGGCAGTAAAAAACCGGGCTTGTGAAGGTTGGAGACCCGCGCGGGTCATACTTTGGAAATCCCCGGCGCGGGTTTAATTTTGCAGGTTTTCAAAGTTTCAGAGAACCAGAATCTTAAAGGGCTTTTCACCGATGAGCACTACTATGGCAAATATTTCAGCGGCACAAGTGAAAGATCTCCGGGAGAAAACCGGCGCACCGATGATGGATTGCAAACAGGCCCTCACCGAAGCCAATGGCGACATGGAGCAGGCCGTTGTAATCCTGCGCAAGAAAGGGGTCTCGGTTGCGGCCAAGAAAGCGGCGCGCGTGACCAGCGAAGGCGCGGTCACCAGCTACATTCACGCCGGCGGCAAGATCGGAGTCCTTGTTGAAGTCAATTGCGAGAGCGATTTCGTCGCGCGCACCGAAGATTTCAAAGAGCTGGCGCACGATATCGCCATGCACATCGCGGCCAGCGATCCGAAATACGTACGCAAGGAAGACGTCACGGCCGCGGATTTCGCGCGCGAGAAAGACATCTTTCTCGCGCAGGCTGTCGCTTCCGGCAAGCCGCAGCACATCGCGGAGAAGATGGTCGCGGGAAAGATGGAAAAGTTCTACGAAGAGGTCTGCCTGCTGGAGCAGCCCTTCATCAAGGACCAGACTGTTTCCATCGCACAATTGATCGCATCGAAAATCGGCAAGCTGGGTGAAAACATCAGCGTACGCCGCTTCGCGCGGTTTAAGGTCGGTGAAGCGACGGCGACTATCGCTGCGACCAAGCCAGTAGAGCAGAAGCCAGAGTAAGTTTTCGGCGCCCCAACGGGCGCCTTTTTTTCGACGGCTTACCTTCCCAAAAACCAGAATGCAACAAGTCGCCTTCAAACGCGTTTTACTGAAACTCTCGGGCGAAGCTCTCGCCGCAAACCAGGGTTTCGGTGTCGACACCAAGCGCATCCACGAGGTTGCCGCGGAATTGGCGGATGTGCACAAGCTCGGCGTGCAGATCGCCATCGTCGTCGGCGGCGGGAATTTTTTCCGTGGAGTCGCCGAGCAAGCCAAGGACATGGACCGAGTTTCTGCCGATCAGATGGGCATGCTGGCTACGGTGATCAACGCGCTTGCCTTGCAGGACGCGCTCGAAAAGCAAAAGGTCTACACGCGCGTGCAGACCGCAATCGAAATGAACCAGGTGGCTGAACCTTTCATTCGCCGGCGCGCCATCCGCCATCTGGAGAAGGGCCGCATCGTCATTTTTGCCGGCGGCACAGGCAATCCTTACTTCTCCACAGATACCGCGGCCTCGCTTCGCGCGATGGAAATCAAAGCCGACGCAATTCTGAAAGCCACTAAGGTCGATGGCATCTATGATGCCGATCCGATGAAAGTGAAAGACGCCAAGAAATTCGGTGACATTACCTACATGGAAGTCCTGCGGCGTGGGTTAAACGTGATGGATTCGACCGCGATCAGCCTGTGCAAGGACAACAATCTGCCCATCATCGTTTTCAATCTGAATGAACATGGGAATATACGCCGGGTAGTCCTGGGCGAAAAGATTGGATCGCTGGTGAGCGCCTGACCGCAAGCGGGGAAGCACGGCGCTGCTTACCGCGCGTGATGCTTCGCTTCCTTTAAAAAACGGCTGCGCTCGCCCTGACGCCACAGTTTATAATGCAGCGTTTCAATGTCTAACACTCAACGGAGCTGACGCATGCCCCCCACAATGGCCGCGATTCCTGGCCTCAAAGACACTTACCTACAACTCAAGACGCGCATGGAAAAGGCGGTGGAAGATTTTCGCAAAGCCATGGCGTCGGTGCGAACAGGGCGGGCTTCGGTGCATATGCTCGACGGCGTGACCGTAGATGCGTACGGTTCGCAGATGCCGCTGAACCAGGTCGCACAAGTGCACGCGCCGGAAGCTCAGTTGATTACGGTTCAGCCGTTCGATCCATCGCAACTGGGAGCGATTGAGAAGGCTATTCGCGGTGGAGATCTCGGGTTGAATCCCATGAATGACGGCAAACTGATCCGCGTGCCGGTTCCCGCGCTGACCCAGGAGCGGCGTCAGGATATGGTGAAGCATCTACACAAGGTCCTCGAAGAGCACCGCACGGCGATTCGCAACATTCGCCGCGACGGCAACGACGCGATCAAGAAAGCGATGAAGGACAAGAAGATTACCGAGGACGATGAGAAGAAATCGCTCGACGAAATTCAGAAACTCACCGATGACGAGATCAAGAAAATGGAAGAAATGAGCAAGGCCAAAGAAAAAGAAGTGCTCGAGATCAAATGATCCTGTGCGAGCCCGATCCAATTGGTTCGTTGGCCCGCAGAATATTTCGTATTTCGATACTCAGAAGTACATGTCCTGACTCCTGCATGCTTTAGCGGCTCGTAACCACCACAAGGCCCGCCATTTACCTGATTTCCCAGTCCGGAAGTCCATCCCGTAACCGGAACCGTGGTTACGCGACTTCGTTGTGGTGACTGTGTTTCCATTCTCGTGAAGCAAATTCGCGGTTCCCCCAGAGACTTCACCACACTTTGA
>JASICF010000088.1 GCA_030044775.1 Candidatus Sulfotelmatobacter sp.
AGTCTAAGCCAGCGCGCTCGCCGACGAAAGGGAAGGCCTAGCAACAGCACACCCGCCAGTGCCAGATTCACCCCTCGAGGGCTCGGGGGACGTAACAGTTTCACGGGACATGGGTTGGAACACGGGGGAATGTACGCGACCAGGTTCAGGCTCCCCCTCACCGTCCCATTCGCGGCCAAGGTATACGGCTGTGGCGCTGGACCGCCGCCGGTGTAATTGCACTGAGGCAAGATCGACCCGGTTGGTGGATTCGCAGGACCGCAATCGATACCGACCATGCCGGCAAAACCGTTTACCGAGGTAAGCGTGAACGAAATTGCGCCCGTGCCGCTGGTGGGCATCGTCGTGTTGCTGGCCTCGATAGTGAAACTTGGCGTGGCGCCTTGCGCGTGTCCGCTGCCCAACCCGCAAATGACGGCCAGAAACGATCCCAGGAAGATAAGCATGCCGCGCCTTCGCATAGGCGAACTCCCTCCGCCACGCTCATAACCCGACCGTCTCGGTAAAGTTTCGCGTTGGGCAACCCATTTTCACTGGCCAAGTCTTGGTCTGCAATCCGCTGTTCACCGATCGGCCTGTTTCCTCTCCTGATACTCTCGCGCCCTTTTGACAATGTTTTGACTTCCAAATCGTCAATTCTCGGTTAGGCTCGTGGATAACCCTTGGGAATGTGCTCAACTGGAAAAGCGACTATGAAATTTCGCCTCGCCGCCATCGGTTTTTTTCTTCTGGCATTTCTCACGCCCTGTTTCGCTCACCACATGGCAGTGGTTGTGAACAAAGACAACAATGTCTCTAACGTGACCGCCGCTCACCTCGCCAAAATCTTTCGCTCGGAAGTGAAGAAGTGGCCCAACGGCACGGGCATTGTGCTGATCCTTCACCGGGACTCACCCGGCGAGATGGAGACCCTCGAGCATCTCAACAAGATGAGCGCCGCCGAATGGAAGGCGCTGCTCATCACCCATAAAGATGACATTCAGTTCGTCGACTCCGACGCCGATGTCCTGAAGATCGTGCAATCCCTGCCCGGCGCCGTCGGCTTCGTTGATGTGCGTTCCGTCGACGATTCGATCAGCATCGTCCGCGTCGATGGCAAACTGCCGATGGAATCGGGATATTTGCCGCATTAGTTCTTTTGCGCTCGCTCGGCGCTATCGCTTCAGGCGCAGTAGATGAAAATATCTCCTCGCCTTCTTCACATCCGTGGAGATCTGCTCGCGCAATGCTTCCACCGAAGGGAACTTGATCTCGTCGCGCAGCCGGTCCAGGAAACAAATTTCTACTTCGCTCTCCGGCTCCAGATCGATCGGATGGAAATTCAGCAGGTGCGTCTCAATGGCAAATGAGTCCGCTCCGAATGTCGGACGATTCCCCACGTTCGTCACTGAGTCGAAGCGCTCGTTTCCCACTCGCGTGCAAGTGACGTACACCCCATCTTTCGGCGCCAGCTCTTCATATCGCGCCAGGTTAATCGTCGGCACCGTGTATTTCGATCCCAATCCCCGCCCTCGCCCCGGCGCGCCCAGAATACAAAACGGCCGCGCCAGCAGATGCCGTGCCCGGCCCACGCGGCCATCCGCGATCAGTTTCCGGATGTGGCTGCTCGAAACCGGCTCCCCGCGTAGTTTTCGCTCGGGATAAACCCTTACTTCAAATCCTAACTCCTTGCCCAGATGCGCCAGCGTTTCCACGTCGCCCGCAGCTTTGTGCCCAAAGCGGAAGTTGTAGCCTTCATGCACTTCCAGCGCATGCAGCTTTTTTTTCAGGATTCGTTCGGCGAACTGGCGCGGCGTCATCAGCGAGAGATCGCGCCCAAACGGCAGCAGGAGCAGCGCATCGATTCCAGTCGATTCCAGCAGGCGCGTTTTTTCCGCCGTCGGCGTCAGCAGCTTCAACCCTGAATCCGGCCGCAAAATCCGCGCGGGATGCGGCTCAAATGTCACTGCAACCGCCTTCGCGCCCCGCTCGCGCCCTCGCCGCACAATTTCACCCAGCACGTGCGCGTGCGCCCGGTGTACCCCGTCAAAATTGCCCACGCTTACCAGCGACGGCCCGAAATCTGCGGGAATTTCATCGAGTTTGTGAAATACGCGCATGCAAGCGAAACGAATTATGAATTGTTGATTTCTGATTGTTGATTGAAAACCGCCTCAATCCAGTATTGGCAGCAAACCGTCGGCGGCCTTCAATCAGCAATCAACAACCAGCAATCAAAAATATTTCCACTCGACAATCGGGATTTGCCAATCAGATTTCGAACTCCAGCTTTAACCCGTCGTGCGCCAGCCGCACATGCTTGGGCAGCGTCGCATTCGTCGCCTCATGCGGCAAATCGTGGCAAATGTGCGTAAAAAAACCCCGCTTCGCCTTCACCCGTTCGACAATGCGCAGCGAATTCTCTACCGTCGAGTGCGTCGGATGCGGCTTATGCCGCAGCGCATCCAGAAACAAAATATCCAGTCCCTCGAGCTGATGAAACGACGCTTCCGGAATTTCGCTGTGATCGGTCAGATAGGCGGCGCTGCCGAAGCGGAAACCGTAGATTTCCGCTTCGCCATGAATCAACCGGATTGGCTCGAACTGCACGCCAAACAGCTCAACCGGGCCGTCAATCGGGCGCAACTCCAGATGCGGCAACCCGCCATACTTGTAATCGGAATCGAAGATATAACTGAACATGCGCCGCAAAAAAGCTGCCGCATCTGGCCGCGCATAAAGCGGCAGCCGCTTCGGTCGGTGCGCGTAGCTCAGCGGCCGCAAATCGTCAATTCCAAGAATATGATCGGCGTGCGTGTGCGTGTACAAAACCGCATCCACTCGCGTAATTTTCTCGCGAATTGCCTGCACATAAAAATCGGGCGAGGTATCGATCAGAACCACTTTGCCGGCATACTCCAGCATGATCGAAGGTCTGGTTCGCCGGTCGTGCGGATCGCTCGAGTGGCATACTGCGCAATCGCAGCCCAGGGTCGGCACACCCATTGACGTCCCGCTGCCCAGCACGGTCAGCGTCGCCTTCATGAATCGACCTTCACCGAGGGATATTTTCGGGAGATCCTCATCGCCCGCCGGTTCCCGTGGCCGCTCCCGGCTGCGGCGGACGCGCCAGAGCGTTGGTCACTTCCACATACGCCATGCGCACTTCGTAGAGGCTGTTTTGCAGGAAGTTTTCTTCCGTCGAAGTCAGGTTGCCTTTGGTTTTCTCCACCAGCAATGACATGGTATCGATCGTCTGCCGCGCGCCAATGATATCGATTCGCGGCTGCTCGCCCTGCTGGTGCATTAATCCCAGTTGCAGCATCGCTGTCATATAAAGCGAAGCTAGAAATCGCTCGAACGTCATCTCGAACTCTTTCGCCGAGCCGCCGCTCAGCTCTACGCGCGAATCCAGTTCCTTCGCTGATGCCTTGTACGCATCGGCTTGCGCTTTCTGCTCGGCCGCCGTTGGCGGAGGCGGGACGTCTCCCAGCTCTCCCGGCCCGGGAAACGGCGCAACCGATTTATCTGCTTTTTCTCCAGTCACGCTTTCTTTTGCAACTGCTGGAGGCGAAGCCTTCTTCTCGCTCTCCTCGCCAGCTTCCTTGCGTAACTCCCCATCCTCGGTGAACAGCCGCCGGTCCGTCACGGTGAATCCGGACTCCCGCTTCTTTTCGCTCATAAGCTCTTCCTTGAGACTGCAAAATTAGATTTGGCGAGCGCCGGCTCGCCTGAACCATCTGCGTTCCGCCTAGACTTTATGCGCCATCACGTCGTCCGCATTGGTCAGAACGCCAATATCTAGCGGTAGCGGAACCACATTCGCCTTCGCGTTCCCGATCAGCACTTCGCGCCCCGGCACGCCAATTTCTCGCCGGATATAGCCCAATCCAATCGTCCGCTCCACGCCTGCGATGGGCGCCTCGGCAGCGCTCGTAATTTCGCCCACTTCTTTTCCTTCAGCCGAAACTCTCGCTCCCGCGGCAATCGGCAAGCCCGTTTCTGCCAGGAAACCGGTAAACTTGCGGTGCACATTCCCGCGCGAGCGAATCCGCTCCACAATTTCCTGCCCGACGTAGCACCCTTTATTGAAATTCAACGCCCGCATCTGCTCCGTTTCCTGCGGCAAATCCCGCTCGCGAATGTCGGCTCCGTACAGCGGAACGCCGCTGGCAATACGCTGCAGCTCTAGCGCTTCGCTGCCGGCCGGAGTCGCGCCAGCTTTTACAAAAGCCTGCCACGTCTTGTACGCATCGTTCGGCGCAAGCCAGATTTCGTAAGTCTCGGCGGGCGCGGCGTCGGTCCGCGCCACCGTGCACTCGATGCAACCGCAATCGCAACTGCACTTCGGAGCAATCATTTGCAAGGG